>JAUXED010000001.1 GCA_030618105.1 Bacteroidota bacterium
CTCTCTTTCAATGCTTCAAAAACCAGTGAAACATCACCCTGCTGCAAATATCTTACTCCACCATGAACCAGCTTGGTGCTTCTGCCTGAGGTTCCTTTTGCAAAATCATGTTGTTCCAGTAACAGTGTTTTAAATCCACGTGATGCAGCATCAAGAGCAGTTCCAAGTCCGGTTGCACCACCACCAATTACCAGCACATCCCATTGTTTTTTGGTTTCTTTTATATTTTTAAGAACCGATTTTCTATTCATTTAATAATTCAATTTTTTGTTGCTGGGTGCTAGGTACTGGGTGCTGGTCATTTCTTCCCCTACGCCCTTTGCCCTTAGCTCTACTTACTACATACTATTTACTTCTTACTCTCTCTTTTTCTCCTCTTCCCATCTTCTCATCTTCCATACCATCCCTTACTCCGTTCAAGTGCTTTATTCCAGTTTTCAATCACTTCATTAAAGACTGCTGATTTTGCCTCCGGTTCAAATATTTTATCTTCCTGCCATTGATGTATTATTTCCTCAATATCGTTCCAGAAACCAACTGCCAACCCGGCAAGGTATGCAGCACCAAGTGCGGTAGTTTCTGTAATCACCGGGCGTACTACTTTTTTATTAATAGCATTGGCTTGTATTTGCATGAGTAAATTATTTACAGCTGCGCCACCATCAACCCTGAGTTCAGAGGGATCTACCCCAGAATCTTTTGCCATTGTGTTAATCACATCCATTGATTGCAACGCAATAGCTTCCAGTCCGGCTCTTGCAATATGAGCATCAGATGTGCCACGGGAAATCCCAATAATAGTACCTGTTGCATATTGGTCCCAGTGAGGAGCACCCAGTCCGACAAAAGCAGGAACAAAATACACCCCTCCGTTATCCCCGACACTACCTGCTAATTTTTCAATTTCCGATGATGATTTAATAATATGTAACTGATCTCTTAACCATTGAACAACTGCACCTCCTATAAAAATACTTCCTTCCAGTGCATATGTAACTTCCCCGTTAATTTGCCATGCGATGGTAGTCAGTAAATTATGTTTAGATAGTATCGCTTCGTTTCCGGTATTCATAACAACAAAGCATCCCGTTCCGTAGGTGTTTTTCACCATTCCTTTCTCAACACACATCTGCCCGAACAGAGCTGCCTGCTGATCACCCGCGATACCTGATATTGGAATTTCTCCTCCAAAATGCTCCTTTACAGTATTACCATACACTTCGCTGCTTTGTTTTGGTTCAGGCAGCATACTTGCAGGGATATTAAAAATCTCCAGTAGTTCCTGATCCCATGTCAAATTATGAATATTAAAAAGCATTGTTCTGCTGGCATTTGTAACATCCGTAACATGTTTTTTCCCATGTGTAAGGCGCCAGATCAACCAGGTATCGACAGTACCAAAAGCAAGTTTCCCTTTTTCTGCTTTTTCTCTCGCCCCGGGAACATTATCAAGGATCCATTTTATTTTTGACCCGGAAAAATAGGCGTCAATAATAAGTCCTGTTTTTTCTTTTATCAACTTATCAATTCCTTCATTTTTCAACCTGTCGCAATAACCTGCCGTTCTCCTGTCCTGCCATACAATGGCATTGTATATGGGTTTTCCGGTTTCCCTTTCCCATACCAGGGTAGTTTCCCGCTGGTTTGTTATGCCGATTGCCGCGATATCAGCAGCTATGACACCTTGTTTCTCAAGCACATCGCGCACCACAAATTTCTGGGTTGACCAGATCTCTTCCGGATTATGCTCTACCCAGCCCGGTTCAGGAAAAATTTGTTCAAATTCGCGTTGCGAACTATTTATTATTCTGCCTGAATGGTCGAAAAGGATAGCTCTGTTACTCGTTGTTCCCGAATCGAGAGCTAAAATGTATTTTTTCATCTATTCCCTTTATATTTATTTATTCCCTCTATCCCCTTTACTCCTTCTATTCCTTCTATTCCTTCTATTCCTTCTATTCCCTCTATTCCCTTCTTCCACTTACTTCTGAAATTCTGTCAGCACGGTATATCCTGTCAGTTTCCCCTTTTTGTTATATGATTCTGACTTAACCACTCCAACATTTTTAGCATACCATTCAACAGTACTTGCTTTGATTGTAATCAACATTTTTGTTGATATATCGTATGATATTTTATAACACTCAAATGTCCCGGCCTGTGTGGTAATATCTTCTATTGCTTCAACTTTTCTGTTTGAAATATTCACAGAAATGGTCATAATTTTCATACCATTATTGCTGACAACAACCGTAACCCGCCCATTATCAAGAATGTCTCCAGTCTTCAACTCAGCAGGGATGGTCATGTTTTCTACTTCAAAAGTAGTTTCCATATTTGAATATGGGGTCAGCGTACTTTCTCCGATATAACTTTCCATATCTACATAATATCTCCCGTCCTTACATTTCATTTCAAGTTCCGTCATAAAAACTGAATCCATTTCCACGTCCTGATATTCATTTCTTATTTTAACAGTTTGGACTCCTTCCTTAATATAATTATCAATTACTGTTTGAATGGAAGTTCCCGTTAGTTTATCTTTTTTATCATAGTTACTATGTTTTAAAACTGTTCCTTTTTCAACAGGTGAATAAAAAACACATTCCTGTGAAAACAGGTTTGTGGTTCCCAGAAGAAATACTCCTGTAAGCAATAAAATTTTTACTTTTCTCATAATTTTAAATTTAATTCTATTAATAAATGAATTTACGTTTCATACGTACAAAAATCATATCCATTTTACAAATTTATCTTTTTCCCCTGTTTCCCTGGTATGGTACCATAAAAAAACCTATACGTTTTATTTATTTATAAAATTTATCATTGGCCCAATTTTTAGGATTATCAATAATATAATTCCTGATGTGCTGGTACGATTTATTATCACGGATGATATGATCGTTAAACCTGGATTGCCAGACGAAATCAAATCCCAGGCGGTGGGCATGTTTGGTTACTGCCGATTTGTACGAACCAATTATTGATGACAGGGTGTTTTTTTCCTGGTTTTGAAATCGTTTTTCCCCAATGGTTTGATTGTATGGTTTCGATTGTTGTTGTTGTTGTTGTTGTTGTTGTAGAGACAAGGCATGCCTTGTCTCTACGTTTCCGTTTCCATCCCCGTTTCCGTTTCCATCCCCGTTTCCGTTTCCATCCCCATTCCCATTTCCGTTTCCGTTTTCATTTCCGTTTCCGTTTTCATCATTGTTTGTATTATGATTGTCACAATCAAATCCATTCAAAATAATTATCCCATGTATATGGTTAGGCATTACAACAAATGCATCTAATTCAACATTTTTTGCGTGGTTTTTTATTTCATGCCAAAAAACATCTGCCAATACACCAATATTTGACAATTTTATTTCTCCCTTTGCAATTTTGCCAAAATGACATTCCCTGTTTGCTGTGCATATGGTTATATAATATGAGGCATTCCATCCATAATCCCAATTCTGTAATCGTGTAGATGGAATCCGGTATTTGTTTTGAAATTTATCCATTTTGCATAGTAATGTTTAATTCGTTCAAAACATCATTTTGATTTTTTTTGTCTGAGTTTAACATTCTCAAAATAGTTCATAAGCTTCCGCAGCACATCTGCCAATAATGCAAAATAGAGTATGGTATAAGCAGTACTAATTTATGATTTCGTCCCTGGTTTTTCTGATTTGATTTTTTATTTGTAAAATGTTTTCTTTAGTAATATTAATCTTGTTCCCTGATGTAACGATTACTTTATTAACTGTATCAATTCTGAGATCATTTTTTTTATAGTAAATATCAAATTCCCTGAAATAGTTTTGCAGTAATCTTAATTTCCTGTAATAATATGCAACCTCTGTGTCCTGGTGGTAGTTTTTAGCAAAACTTACCAGGGAATTCAAAGAGTATTTTTGTTCAGCGATAATAGAAATAATTTCCGGATCAGGATTTTCTTCATTGTATAGTGCTTCGGTCGCGATGTATAATGCTTCAACCCATCCTCCTATTATGATCATTGCAGCTGCACTTTCCCTATCTTGTTCCTTTAGGTGATTTTTCACAATAGTAAAAGTTGCTGTTGCAATTTGTATTAAAGAATCCGGATTATTAAAATTTTCATCAAGTGATTCCCGGGGAGTATAAATTACATCATCCGGTATCCCTAACTGATTTGTTAATTTTTTAATCACAGCCCAATAATTTATTGATTCCTGTGACAAATGGAACAGCCGTGTATAACCCAAATTAACACCATAAACTCCAAGATTCAAGGCAATTTTTGAACTGGTTAAATAGTTTGATGCATTTTCCGTAGAATTAAGAATAGCCGGGGTATATTCTGCCCCAACACTTTCAAAAACTCTTGTTATTTCAATCGGAGAATATAAACCGTAAAAAGTAGACCTTTTGTTTTTTACCATTTTCCCAATGCTTTGGTATATATCTCCGATATCCTCGATTTCCTTGTCGAGGTTAATCTTTTGTTCCTCTCGGGTTTGACAACTGAAAAACAGATGGGTGATTATAATGACACTAACAAGCGATCTAAAAATCTTTCTCCATGAAAAAATAATTGAATTTTTGCAAATCAAGTTGTTCTTATCAGGCATCTTACAACATTTTAATTGAGTTAAAAGTAGCAAATATTGTTAAACCATCCAAGGGATTGATTAATTCAAGTCCAGTTACCGGGTTTAAAGAACAAAGCACAAGGTTTGCCATGTTTTTCCTTTTAAGCATAATAAGTATAGGGATTTTGCGATCCGCCGGTTGGCGGAGAAGCAATCTTTCATGGTTTTTCGTAAAGCTCATATTACTGAATTATCCTTTCGCCCAGATCTTTCGAGAGCTGTTTTTTAAGATCATTCAGTAAAATACGCCGTGTTTGCAAATTTTCAATCTCTTCAACATTATTTTGTTCCTGTGCTTTTCTTAATTCTTCCTGAATCTTTTTAATTGTAATCATTATCTTCTTATTCTTGAATGCAATGAGGATTTCCGGTATTACCTCTTTTAGCTTCATCTCTTCTGTTTCTATATAACTTTCATGTTTTGACCAAATCTTACTTATTTCAGGAGCCGGACTTAACAATTCGGCTGTCATATCACTAATAGTCTGATCCTGATGGTTAATAAAATACTTTTCTTCAATTTTTTGTTCATTATTTTCTATGTACTGAATCTCTTCAAATATTTGCCTGCAAACCGGATGGTCAAATTCCAGTTCATCATTTATTATTTCATTTATTAAAAATTCGGTCACAGTTATTATTTTAGCTTCTTCTTCTTCTTCGGGACAGATTTCCATAAAATCCCGGTTACCATACAATAACAGCAATCGAATAATCTCTTTTTCCTGGACGTCTGTTGTTTCCCGAAAGACTTGCTGTTGCTTTTTCCCGGGTTTCTCCTTAATTTCTTCTTCTTGCCTTGTAACATGGCGATATCTTTGTTCAGCTCTTTTCCTGCGGATCTTATTTGCCTCCGAGTTTAATACCCCTTCATCTACTTTCAACAACGTGCTGCACTCTTTAATATAAACCGATCGGTTTATACTTTCCTGAACAGCGGCAATTGATTGAACAATATCTCTTATCAGGGATGATCTTTTCACCGGATCGTTTCCTGCATCTTTAAGCAAAAGATTAGTTTTGAAGCGGATAAAATCGGTTGCTTCTGTTGTAAGAAATTCTTTAAATTCCTTACTGCTAAGTTTCCGGGAATAGGAATCCGGATCTTCTCCCGGGGGTAATAATATTACCTTAATATTCAAACCTTCTTCAAGAATAAGATCAATCCCTCTTAGTGAGGCTTTAATACCGGCTTCATCTCCATCAAACAGAATTGTTATATTCGGTGTAAATCTCTTAATAAGCCGAATTTGATCTTCAGTAAGTGAAGTACCAGAAGAAGCTACAACATTATGAATACCGGCCTGGTACATTGCAAGAACGTCAGTATATCCTTCAACCAGAAAACAGTTTTCTGTATTAACAATTTCTTTCTTTGCCTGAAAAATACCATATAATACCCTGCTTTTGTGGTAAATATCCGATTCAGGTGAATTTAAATACTTAGCTGCTTTTGTTTCATTTTTTAATGTTCTCCCCCCAAACCCAATTACCTGTCCGGATAAACTATGAATAGGAAAAATAACCCTGCCATTAAAACGGTCAAATGTGAAATTTTCCCTTTTGATAGTAAGACCGGTTTGAACAAGGTAGTTCAGTTTATAACCCGCCTCTTGAGCAGTTTTGGTAAATGAATCTTTTTGTTCCAGACAATATCCAACACTAAACTCTTTCAATATTTCATGACGAAAGCCCCTTTCTTTAAAATAACTTAACCCAACAGATATCCCTTCCGGATGTTTAAATAAATTCCCGTGAAAGTTACCGGCAGCAAATTTCGTTAAAATCAGCATGCTCTCCCGCTGATTCTTTTGCTCAACTTCTTCGGCTGTAAGTTCTTTCTCTACAATTTCAATATTATATTTCCTGGCCAGGAATTTTAGTGCTTCCGGATAACTTAAATGTTCGTGCTCTATAATAAAGTTTACTGCATTACCTCCGCTACCACAACCAAAACATTTATATATGCCCTTTGACGGGGAAACTGTAAAAGAGGGGGTTTTTTCATTATGAAACGGACAGAGTCCAACATAATTCACTCCCCTTTTCTTCAGAGTAACAAAATCCTGTATCACATCAACAATTTCAACACTGTCCATTATTTTTTCAATCGTAACCCTGTCAATCATCTGTTTTGCTGTTAATCAGACTTTTATGTAATTAATAACAACTAAAATAATTCTATGCTAATTTACATAATAATTCATCAGGAAATAATATTAATCCATGTGATTACTGGTAAATAACATCCTTCCATTATTCCATAAGTTTGTTCTGGTTTGAGTGAATCGTTTAAAACTGAAAATTTACGAGTTGCGAGTTACAAGTTAATTTGCTTATATTTATCTGTTATCTTTTGTTTTTTTCATTAAACAAAAACCAGATGAAACTTCCATGTATTATTAATGCACAAACAAAAATGAATAAATAATGTTTGCACAGAAGTATCTATATTTTCCCACATGGAAGTTCACGAGCGGGTTAGCGCCATGGGCTTTTGTGGGAACGAGTAACAAATACCACTGAACTTGTAAAAAGGCAGAAAATATAAGTAACCTTGTCACTAACATAAAAGATTTAAACGTATGAGGAAACTAGTTGTTCTATCCGGTGCGGGAATGAGTGCTGAAAGCGGACTAAAAACATTCCGTGATATGGGTGGTCTATGGGAACAATATGATGTTACCGAAGTGGCCAGTCCACAAGCCTGGGATGCAAATCAAGAGCTTGTATTAAGATTCTATAATGAACGAAGGAAAAAGCTTCTTGAATCTGAACCAAATAAAGGGCATATAGGATTAGTTGAACTTGAGAATTTTTTTAATGTAGAAATCATTACACAAAATGTTGATGATTTGCATGAAAGAGCAGGCAGCAGTAAAGTTCTGCATTTACATGGAGAAATAAGAAAAGCAAGAAGCACTGTTGACCCGTCTCTTGTTTATGAAATTGACGGATGGGAACTTAAACAGGGCGACAGGTGTGAAAAAGGGTCACAACTCAGACCACATATTGTCTGGTTTGGTGAAGCGGTACCTGCAATTGAAGATGCAGCCAGAATAACCGGAACAGCAGATATTCTTGTTGTAATAGGAACATCACTAAATGTTTATCCCGCGGCAGGCTTGATTAACTATGCGCCAAAAAATTGTGAAATATATCTAATCGACCCCGGAGACATCCATGTTCCGCCGGAACTGAATGTTGTCTTTTTTAAAGAAACTGCCGTGAATGGTGTTCGTAAACTGATCAACAAACTCACTGCCTTTCAAGATTAAATTATGAGTCCACTCCGAAAAGTCACAAAAAAGAAAAATGCCACTAAGTCACTAAGACTCTAAGATTCACAAATGGTTTATTTCCATTACATTATCTTTTGTGTATCTTTGTGACTTTGAGTCTTTGTGGCAAAAAAAAACATTTTTCAGAGGGAACTTAATTATCCTTGTTATAAAAATGAAAAAAGATCATAAAATTATTGTCGGAGTGACCGGAGCCAGTGGTGCGATATATGCAAAAATCCTGTTTGAAAAACTTGCAACACTGAAGAACCAGGTTGAAAAGATTGATGTTGTTTTTTCAGATAACGCCAAAGAGGTATGGAAATACGAACTGGACACGGATCCAGAACAGTCGGTCCCATTTAAAATCTACAGTAAAAATGATTTCTTCGCACCTTTTGCTTCCGGATCAGCAGGTTATGATATTATGATAATCTGTCCATGCTCAATGGGAACCCTCGGCCGTATTGCAAGCGGGATATCAGACGATCTTATAACACGAGCATCTGATGTTGTTCTGAAAGAGAGGAAAAAACTCATCCTTGTACCCAGGGAAACACCATTTAATCTTATCCATATTAATAACATGAAAATAATAACCGAGGCAGGGGGTATTATTTGTCCCGCTATTCCTTCATTTTATAACAAGCCCGGCAGTATCGAAGATCTTGTTGATACTGTAGTGAATCGTGTATTACAACTGGCAGATATAGTGACTGATTCTTTTAAGTGGGGCGACCCTGATAATTAATGTTGTATATCATGCCATTGCCAGGGTAGCTATACTAACTTTCGTGTTATTTCCCTTTAATAATGTTGTTGCACATGATTCAAGAGTAGCCCCTGTAGTAATTACATCATCTATCAAAAGGATGTGTTTCCCGGTAATTTTATCAACAGACCTTAACCTGAAAATATTTTCTACATTTTCCCACCGTTCATACCGTGATTTCCGGGTTTGTGTTTCGGTTTCTATAGCCCTGTATAATGTGTTAGTATCTAATAACTTACCCATGCTTTCGGCTATTCCGTACGCAATAAACTCACTCTGGTTATATCCTCTTTTCTTCTGCTTTTTCCAATGTAATGGAACAGGAATTATTAAATCCACTTTATTGAACCGTGATGTTTCTTTTAATTCCGCACCAAATATTTTGCCCATTTCAATCCCTATTTCTTTCATTCCAAGGTATTTAAGCTGATGAATTATTTTCGCGAACCGGCTTTCTTTCTCAAATAAAAAATATGCTGTTGCAGCAGTTATATCTACCCGTCCCCAGAAAACCCGCTCAACAGGATTTTCTTTTATATGATGATAATTCGTTTTTGGTAAGTTATATAAGCATTGTGTGCAAATAAATTTCTCCTGATGTAACAAATGAGCACCACAAGCTGCGCAAAGTTTTGGATAAAACAAATTAATAAAATCTTCTATAAGATGCGCCATTTGCATAATACAAGAAATAAAGCGGTTCAACAAATATAAAAAAAATGTAAAATAATTTGCATTATGAACATATGTTCATTATATTTGTATTGAAAACAGATAAATATTTTTCATATGTCTCCAAGACCAAGAAGATTCAGGAGGATTGACACTCCTCCAAAAATACAGGGATATCAACCCATTGGGATTCCGGAGGGGAGCAAAGATCCGGTATCACTGCAGATCGAGGAATATGAGGCATTTAAACTGGTTGATTATGATGGGCTTTTACATGCTGCCGGGGCAACGAGGATGGGGGTTTCCAGGCCTACTTTCACACGTATTTATGAAATCGTCAGAAAAAAAATTGCACAGGCATTTGTTGAAGGTAGGTCTATTATTATTGAAGGCGGTGATGTAAATTTTGACAAACCATGGTACCGGTGTAACAGGTGTTTCCATGTATTTACATTAAATCCTGAAGATCCGAAACAATGCACCAATTGTAATTCAGAAGATATCGATCATATAAACACAATGGTTGAAAACTGGAGAGCAGGAAGAAGACACAGGTGGAGAGGAAGGACAGGGTCTGATTTTTGCATTTGTCCCAGTTGTGGCACAAAAATTCACCATGAACCAGGGAAACCCTGTAACCGGCATATTTGTCCGAATTGTAAAAACAACATGATACATTATTAATTTATATACAACTAAAAAAAGGAGGTTATTATGCCAGGATTTGACAGAACAGGACCGGAAGGAAGAGGTCCGATGACAGGACGTGGTGCAGGATACTGCGCCGGAAATGAAACACCCCGATTTGCTAATCGCGGACCCGGTTATGGCTGGGGCAGAGGAAGAATGAGAGGATACGGACAAGGATTTGGTTTCGGATGGGGAAGAAGGGTAACACCACTTTATCCTCAATATGACTACGAACCTTATCCTCTAACTAAAGAAGAAGAAATTCAATCACTCAAAACCCAGTCAGATCAACTTCAAAAGGAGCTTGATAGCATTAATAAAAGGGTTCAGGAGTTGAAAGTTAAAAGTGACTAAAGTTATAAGTGAGCAAAAGTTTAGTAAGGTGAGTAGGTGAGAGATAAACCGAAACTCGTTTTGTCCACCGTAGTGGTAACAAAGGTGGATAACACTTTATACATTTACTCATTTACTCATTTATGCATTGAATAGTTACGAAAGATTAATCATAAAGAAAAAATTACTTTGTGCTTAACCTAGACTCCTGAATTAACCAAATTATGAAGACCTTCTATATTATTATACAAATATTAATAGCTGGTTTTATCTCCGTATCAGGGCAACAGGAACAGTCTGACACAATTAATATGCTGGAGCCCAATGAGTTTTATATTAAGTTGCATCAAGCATCCAATCCATTATTGCTTGATGTTGGTGAATACAAGGATTACAGGAAAGAGAGAATTCCCGGAGCTGTTTTGGCAGCCACATATGATGAATTATTCTCTTTGACAGATACCCTTGATAGTGAACGACCAATTCTTATTTACTGTGTATATATTTCAAGAAGCATTACTGCTTCTAAATTGTTAAATAACCAGGGATTCAGTAATGTTTATGTTCTAATTAACGGTATTGCAGGATGGAAAGAACTGGGACTTGAGACAGACAAAAAACGTATCAGAAAAAGAGAAAAGAAAGGCAATAAAAAATTTTAAATAAAAAAACCATTCTGGCCGTTATTATTATTGTTATTACCATTCGCTTTAACTACTTTATAACTTTTATTAACGATCAGATCAGCTAATGGTTTTAACGATTTTACATTTATATGTTCCCGTTCCAGCACTTTCATCCTTTCTTTATTATACGTTTCCTTCAGTCTTTCAATCTGGGAGATCTTCGTTTCCTGGTATGTCAGATCAATAAACACTCTCAGGTCAAGACCTTCTGTTTTAATAGCATAAAGACCATCAATAACCAAAAGATCTATTTTTGCAAAATCAGTGATCAGCTTATCCACCTGTTCGGGTATCATATCAATACAGGGCATGATGCATTCCTGCTCTTCTTTATAGTCACGGATGGTTTTTTTTATTTTAATCCAGTCGTATTCATTAATACCGATTTTATCAAATCCTTTTGTCCGGCGCCATTCAGCTCTTAACAAAGGCTGAATTTTATAATAATCATCCGCGTGAATCACTTTTACTCTTATTCTGTCTTCCTTCAAAAAGGTGCCTAATGTATGAGCTAATTCTGATTTCCCCGAACCTGATTCACCCGAAATTCCGACAATATATCTGTATCTTCTTTTCTTTTTCTCAAGATCAGCAATAATTCTTTTCTTTATTGTTCTTGCAGCTTCCTTATGAATATCCTTAATTATTAATACATCTCCCAGCATGCTATTTTATATTTCAATTAATACTAAGTTTTTCATTTACGTTAACCGGAATTGAAATTTCTTTTCCGCAAAGATGTATATTAATTTTTTTCTTCGAAGGACTTTTTATCAAAATTTCAATTTCTTTTCCCCCAATCATTAACCGGTATTGTTCATCTCTGAATTTAAATCCAAATTTAACATTATCCCAGGATTCCGGAAGCTTTGGGCAAATTTTTACCACATCGGATCGAAGATTCAGACCGGCATAAGAGCTTAATACAGAATAAACCGTCCCTGCCATTACCCCGCAATGAATGCCTTCTCCTGTCGTTCCTCCCTGTATATCAACATAATCACTTGTTAACGCTTCCTGAAACAGTTGCATACTCAGGTTTTTTCTATTAATAAGGTTAGCCAGATAAGCATGAACCAGGCGGCTAAGTGTTGAGCCATGTGTTGTTCTGTTAATGTAATAATCAAAATTGGCTTCAAAATAGTTATCCGGTAACTTATATCCCATCTCTTCAATAACCCCTTCAACCTCTTCTTTATCAAGATTATAATATAACATTAACAAGTCTGCTTGTTTTGATAATTTATAATCATCAGGCGATTTCCCTTCAGCTTTTAAAATCCTGTCAAGGCGATGGATATCTTTATATTTCTTACGATAATAATCCCAGTCAAGGTCCTTCAGTTCAAAATATCCCTCAAATTGAGCTATTATACCCTCACCGGATATTTCCAGTTTTAATTTTTTCCTTATCTCTTGCCATTTTTGAATTTCTTCTTCTTTAAAACCAACTTTCTTACATGTTTTTCTTGTTTCATCTTCCGGAAGCAGTTCGCATAAGCTTTTTGCTTTTTTAAAGAGCCAGCTTACCATGATATTTGTATATGCATTATTCTTTATTCCTCCCTCTTCAGAGCCAGGGAGTTTTTCATGAAATTCATCCGGTCCCATAACTTTGCAAATAGAGTATCTGCCTGATACACTGCCAAGTTCAGCTTTGCTTGCCCAGAAACGACAAATCTCGAAATACAATTCTATGCCATAATTAATCATAAATTTTTTATCACGGGTTGCCGCGAAATAATTCCATACATTATAAGCCAGTGCAATGGATATATGTCTTTGTAACGAGCTATAGTCATCACCCCATTCCCCTGATAAAGGATTAAGATGAATAATCTGTGTCTCTTCCCTGCCATCACTCCCACTTTGCCAGGGAAACATTGCTCCTTTATATCCGTATTCTTTTGCATATTCTCTTGCTTTATCAAGTCTTCTGTAACGATACATAAGGGATGCTTTTGTTACCCCGGGCAGGTGAATGTTATACAAAGGAAGAATATACAACTCGTCCCAGAAAATGTGACCACGGTATGCCTCTCCGTGAAGACCCCTGGGCGGTATTCCGGCATCCTGATCAGCAAAGTGTTCTGAAGCGGTCACAAGCATATGATATAAATGCAAACGAACAAGTTTTTGGGAATAACGATCATGATCAATTTTTATATCCATATTTACCCATAACTTTTCCCATTTATTAACCGATCTCTCAAACATCTCGTTCCATGAGTCGGCTGATTCAATATCTTTTTCAGCCCTATCCAAAGAATTTTGTTTTTTCTTATCCTGTGATGTGTGAATAGAAACAAGTTTTTCAAGTATTACTCTTTGTCCTTTTTCGATATGAATATTAAAATCAGCAGCTACCCATCCTTTACCGGATTTAATATTACTTTCTAATTCGGATTTTTTATTATCAATTAAAACATCGTGGCGTGCATTTTGAGCAACTGTTATACCTGAATTAGTTGTTTTTACAACCAGGGATATTTTCCCTTTTTTCCCATTTTGCAGAACCGGTTCAAGGTGTTTCTGCTTCAACTGCTGATATCTTTCTACACCGGCATTTATATGATCACCATGCAATCCTGACCTTATCAATAACGTCCCTTGATAATTCATTGGAGATATTTCATACCTGATACCGGCAATATGAGGATTATCCATACTTGCAAATCTTTTAGACAGAACTTCTGTTCGTTTTCCCTGCCTGTTTTTAATTATGATATACCGGGTTAGAAGTCCGGTTCTAAAATTCAGTTTCCGGTGTATTTTCTCAATTTCAAAATTCGGTTCTTTTCCGAAACTTAACCAGTCTCCATTCTCCGGTTTAAAATTAACCGGAAGCCAGTCTGGTATATTAACAATATCTTCATTTTCAATATCCCGGTCTGCAACCCTGGAAACAAGCCGGTTAAATAATCCTGCAATATAGGTGCCCGGATAATTTATTTTATTGGCTTTACTTTCTTCCATCGCTCCTCTTGTGCCAAAGAAGCCATTTCCAATTGTTAATAATGCTTCACGCGACCGTTCATTTTCAGGATTGTAATCATGGTAATTCAAAGTCCATTTTTCATTTTCCAGACCTTTATTAAACCATTCATTTATTGTATCGATACTGATTTCAGAAAGATCTTCGACAACAATATCTGCTCCATTTATCAATAGTTCAGTGGCATTATCCTCCCTGGCAAGTCCCAGGGTGAGGCCAAACCCTCCATTCATTCCTGCCTGTACACCCGATACAGCATCTTCAACAATAACAGCTCTATGATAATCCACACCAAGGTTATCACAGGCAGTAGTAAAAATATCCGGTTCGGGTTTCCCCTTCAATCCCAATTCGGCAGATACAACTCCATCAACCCGTGTTTCAAACAGGTCAAGAAGATTAACCGATTGAAGTATTTGCTTGCAATTTTTACTCGAAGAGGCGACTCCAATCTTTACACCAATATTTTTTAATTCATGGATGAGGGAGATAGTAGATTCAAAAACCTCGGCGCCGTCCTTTTTCAGGACTTCATTAAAGAATTTATTTTTTGCATTACCCAATCCGCATACTGTTTCCATATCAGGAGAATCTTCAGGGTCTCCAAAAGGAATATTGATTCCCCTTGATTCCATAAAAGATTCAACTCCTTTATACCTGGGTTTCCCGTCTACATAGGGAAGGTAATCGCCTTCGTGGGTAAACTCTTTAAATGGTTCATTAAATTTTTTCTCCCTGGAATGCAAGAATTCATCAAACATTTTTTTCCATGCCGCACCATGTACTTTTGCTGTTTGTGTTATTACACCATCCAGATCAAATATTACCGCATCAAATTGTTTCATAAGGATATAATTTATCGATAGAAAGAAATGTCTGTTTTATAATTCCGGAATAACATAAAGTTCTAAAATACAATTTTTTTCTTAACTTAGATAAACCTAATATTTATGTATCATGGAGAATTTATTTGTTGTTTCAAATCAATTGCCTGTTCATATTGAAAAGGTTGAAAAGGGTTTTAAAATTACTCTTAAAGAAGAACCGGTTAAATCCGGTCTGGAAAACTTTTACAAGCAATATACTACTAAATGGATAGGACTGACCAATATTGATCATAATAAGCTTTCAAACCAGGAAAAGGAAAAATTGAAAGATGAACTTCAGGAATATAATTGTATCCCTGTTTTTGCTGATTGGAATGTTATCAATGATTCCGTTCATGGTTTTGCGAAGGAAACTATCTGGCCGCTTTTCCATTATTTTACACAAAATGCCTCTTATATTGAAAAACACTGGAATGCGTATATCAAAGTCAATCGTTATTATGCTGAAAAAATATTACAATCTGTAAATAAAGGGGACAGGATATGGATCCATGATTACCACTTGTTACTTCTGCCCGGCATGATCAGGGATAAACGTCCCGAAATTTCCATAGGAATATTTAACCATATACCCTTTCCTTCATATGAAATTTTCAGGCTTTTACCATGGCGGGTTGAAATCCTGGAGGGGATGCTTGGGGCAGATCTGATTGCTTTTCATACTTATAACTATGTCAGACACTTTATAAGTTGTGTAAGAAGAATACTTGGGCATGATTCTGTTTTTAACAGAATACAAATCCATGAAAGAACTCTTAAGGTAGAAGCTTATCCAAAAGGAATTGATTTTGAGAAATTTCAAGAAGTTGCAATCCTTAAAGAAAAAACCCCACCGGAGAAAAAATCCCAAATCAGGAAAGAAATTGAAAAATATTTTTCCCCCGGAAATGATAGGAAATTAATTTTTTCAACCAGTAAACTCGAATATACAAAAGGAATCCCTAACCGGTTAAAAGCTTTTGAAATTTTCCTTCGTAATAATCCGGAATTCCACAGCAAAGTAAGTTTAATTTTTATTGCTGTTTCAACCGGGGAAACAGGAGAAATGTATGACAATTTGAAAAGTGAAGTTGATGAACTTGTAGGCAGAATTAACGGGGATTTTGGAACCATTAACTGGATGCCAATATGGTACCTGTACAGACCGTTTGAACTGGATGATTTGATAGAATTATACACAGCAGCAGATATTGCTCTGATCATTCCTGTTCGTGACGGGATGAGTATGGTTGCCAAAGAGTTCATCGCATCAAAGTATAATGCCAGAGGGGTGCTGATCTTAAGTGAAACTGCCGGTGCTATACACGAAATGAATGAGGCGTTGATTGTAAACCCTAATAATTTAGAAGAAATTGCAGAAGCTATTAAACAAGCAATATTAATGCCTGTTGAAGAGCAGGAAAGAAGAAACAAAGTGCTTCAAAAACGATTGAAGCGTTATAATATTGACAGGTGGGCCAGGGATTTCATGAAAAGTCTGGTGGATGTAAAGAAGCTTCAACAAACACACCTTACTAAAAAGATCAATATTGAACGAAAGGAAAATATTATAAATGATTATCACAAAACAAAAAACAGGATCTTTCTTCTCGATTACGACGGAACTCTTTCGGGTTTTAAGAAAAATCCGGCAGATGCAAAACCTGATCAGGAATTATACAGTATCCTTAAAAAATTAAGCACCAACCCTCAAAACAGTGTTGTTATTATTAGCGGCCGAGATAAAGAAACTTTAGGTAAATGGTTCGTTGGAGACAGTAATATTTCATTTATTGCTGAACATGGTGTATGGTTCAAAAACCCTGGAGAAGACTGGTCGATGTTGGAGCAAATTGATAATGAATGGAAAAAAATGGTTCACCCAATTCTGGAGTTTTATGTTGATCAGACTCCGGGGTCGTTCATTGAAAACAAGAACTTTTCCCTTGTCTGGCATTATAGAAAATCTGATCCTGATCTGGGTGTTCAAAGATCATGGGAGCTTAAAGACCAGCTTATGGATTTGATTTCAAACCTTAATCTCCAGATCATGGACGGAGATAAGGTTATTGAAATAAAATATTCCGGCATAAACAAGGGTAGAGCAGCAACTTATAAAATGGGAGATGAAAAATTCGATTTCATTCTCGCGATAGGTGATGACTGGACAGATGAATATACCTTTGAGGCACTGCCTGATTCAGCATATACTATTAAAGTCGGAACTAAAAATACTAAAGCCAGATTTTATGTTGAATCAGTTAGTGATGTAAGAGAATTTCTACATCAGATTTCAGGTAAATAGGTTTTTATGTGCTTCATTAAAAAAATGTCTATAATATCTTATTTCATTATACTTTGCATTTTTTAGTCTGCCCGCCCGTACCGAACGCCCGCCTGACCGGACGGGCAGGGTACGTTCGGGCGGGCAATCTTCAGTCCCCGAAAAACAGAGCTGCTTTTTGACTACCATTACAGTATTAATGATATTAATTTGAAGTTGGATGAGCTTATTTTGAGATTTATTATTGATGGATTGACCAAAAACAAATCCAATGCATATCACCGGCACACATTTCAACTTTCAACTTTTCTCCTCTTGCGTTGCTTCAGCACCACTTCGGCATATTCGATATCAGCAAGGGTAGTTAATTTTATATTGAGTACATCACCCGCAACAATGTTAATTTTTTCACCACTTGCTTCAAACACGGTTGCATCATCAGTAAAATCCGGTTTATACTCCTGCATATATGCTTTCTTTATCAATGCAAGGGAAAACACCTGTGGGGTTTGCACCAGGTAAATATTTTTCCTGTCAAGAGGCTTGTTCCCTCCGGCAACAGTTATTCTTACTGATTCATTTGGGGAAATTGCCGGCAGAGCGTTTCCGTATTTCCTGGCACTGTCAAAACATCTTGAAATAGTATCTACATTCACCAATGGCCTTACTGCATCGTGTATGGCAACCAGCCCGTCATTATTGTCAATTGCCTCCAGACCATTTTTTACAGAATCAAATCTTGTTTCCCCGCCCTTAATAACTTTGTGAGGAACAGAACACGAGTATTCTTTACAAATAGAGTTCCACAGATCAAAATAATCTGCATGAAGAACAATTATGATTTTTAATTCCCTGTCAAATTCATGAAAAACATAAAGAGTGTGTAATAATACCGGCTGGTTTGCCAGTTTAATAAATTGCTTCGGCAAATCTGATTCCATCCGTTTGCCCGATCCTCCGGCAACGATAACAGTAAATCTGTTTGTTCTGCCTTGTTGCATGTTTAGATAATATTATTATGTTAAATTGAACGGGGATTTATATTATTATGTCAAAGTTTTGTTTTTAATTAGCGAAGGCTTAATATTTTTGTTGTTTTTTATATTAATCGCAATAAAGATAATTACAGGTATTAACTATTGATTGTTAATATTATTGTTACTATTAAGTGCCTTAAATTTAGAATGTCTTCTTATTTCCCTCTCTCTTCGTTTGTTGCGCCGGACACAATGCTTGTAGTTTTATTTAAACCCGATAGTTCCGGCGCTTTTGCTATACTTACCTGTACCTCTCTGGGATAATTGCTTTTTTATACAAATATGGCCTTATAATATTAACCATCACGCTGTTATATTCTTTTGAAGACACCGGATAATAACCACTCTCAGAGTGGTTCTACAAGAATCGTTCTACATCGCCACCGGTATAGTTCTTTATTCTTTTCCCCTTACTCCATACTTTTTTTCTCCTCTTCTCACCTTCTCACTTTCTCATCTTCTCTTCCTTCTTCCCTTCCGCCTTCCTACTACCTACTATTTACTATTTACTTCTTACTTCATCTTCTCATCTTCTCATCTTCTCATCTTCTCCTATTCTCTTCTTCGCCCCCTCGTCCCCTCGTCCCCTCGTTCTTTCGTCCCCTCGTTTCTTCTCCCCTTCTCTTGTTTATATCACTAAATGGATCTGGTAAAATTTAGACAATAAAAATATTATTATTATAAGATTAATTCCGGAAAAGAAATAATTAAATATAACCCTGTTGTTTTTAAAATTTCGTCGCAATAGTATCCCTATATTGGGTGCGAAAAGAGATAAAATCGTAAATACATAATTAAACTCATCGATTTTTTCTTTAATTTCAATCTCTAAAAACACCAGATAATAAAAGAATGATAATGCAATTAACAGGTAAGCCAGGTAGCTGAATTTTAGCATATATGTCGAATTCCTGCGCTTTTTATTTACTCTGAAGGGGCGTAAAAATACTGCCGCCAGCATAAAAATCATAGAAAACCCCGTAATAACAAGTATGCGGGAAAGAATTTGTCCAAATTGATTCATTTTTCAGATGATTCAAAGACGAAAAAACTTTTTAAATTGAAATTTTCTTTGCATCGCCGTTTTCAATATTATTCCAAACAAGAGCACTGGCACCAAGAACAGCGGCGTTTTGAGAGTTCAATTTTGAAAGAAGCAATTTTACCTTCCCTTTATAAACTGATAACAAATTTTCTTCCATATACTTGCGGGTTGGTTCAAATATCAAATCTTTTGCCAGTGCAAGTCCGCCAAAAAGGAAAATGGCTTCAGGATTAGTGTGAGCAACCACATCAGCAAGTTTAAAGCCGAGCATTCTGCCCGTATGTTCAAATGCTCTTATTGCAATTTTATCTCCTTCTTTGGCTGCATCGCTTATCATTGATGCGTTTAGATCATTAAAGCTGACCCCCTTAAGAGGGCTGTCGTCTATCATATCTCCCATCAGTTTAAACAGGGTCCTTTTAATACCAGTAGCAGAAACATATGTTTCCAGGCATCCTTTCCTCCCGCATCCACATTGCCGGTTACTTTCTCCGGGTCTTATCGTTGTATGTCCCAGCTCCCCAGCGAAACCATCATGTCCGTATACCAATTCACCATTTACAACAAACCCGCTTCCTAAACCGGTACCTAATGTAATTACCACAAAATTTTTCATCCCTTTGGCTCCGCCATATATCATCTCACCAATAGCTGCTGCATTTGCATCATTGGTCACTATTACCGGCAGGTTAGTAAATTCTTTGAAGAGATCAGCAAGCGGGATTATCCCTTTCCAGGGCAAATCGGCTGAATATTCTATTGTGCCTTTATTTATATTGCCCATCGGAGCTCCTATACCAATTCCTTCAACTATTATTCTATTGTTAAGGTTCCGCAGGCTAAGTCTTATTTTTTCATTCAGGGCTGCAAGAAAAACTTCTATTTCCTGATGGTCTTTTGTTGGAATTTGTCCCTGAGCCAGAAAATTTCCCTCTCTGTCCAGGATACCATAAATAGTATTTGTCCCTCCTATGTCTATGCCAATAGATACTTTCTTTTTCACTGGATATCAGATATTGTATCGGTTTAAAAAAAATAAATCCAATACAAATCTACAAAATTACCCGACAATGTACTCATTCCCTACTTTTCTAGCCCTTACCGGTTTGTCAAGATCAATCCCCAGTGCTATTCCAATTTCAACTAAAACATTCCATCCGGCTGCCAGCTCAATATAATTATGGTATTTTCCGCCATCCGGGATCTTTATAGTTGGAAATAATGTTTCCCTGGCAGAAATTGAAATAACTTTCATTCCAACACCTTTTGCAAGGCATTCTTTAATTTTTTCTTCCTCACTTTCGAAAGGTTCGACCAAAATTACAACTTCGTTTTTATCCATAATTTCTTCAATCCCATGAAGCACATATGTTCCCTCAAGAAAATCTGATCTTTTTCTTGTTATCTCGTTGGTTTTTAATGTCAGCTCTTCAGCAACACCTGTATTTCTGCCGGCAAAATATATAATGTCTGCATTCTTTAATTGTTCAATCATTCCGGATTCGATATTTTGCTTCATGGCTTTACCAACCTGTTCTGATAGTTCATTTAACCCTTCCATTTTTTCATCAGCAAGATGATGTATAAGGCTATCGTAAAATAAAGCCTGTTCAACAACCGATTTCGTAGCAGCAACAGCTTTCTCCTTCCCGCAATTTAATACATGTGTATCCCTGCACATACTTTCGAGTGGTGTATCGCTATTTGCTGTTAGTCCAAACAGGGCATTATGCCCACTGTTTTTGAGTTTTTCGAACAATCTGACTATTTCTTTTGTCTTACCGGAATTAGAAGCTCCAAATACAGCATAATTAGTTAAAATATATTCAAGTGCCTGTGTTGCTCCCTCTGTTGAAACCGGTAACAGGTTTCCTTTTTTCAATGCCTCATAAATAGCTCTTTTTGCCGGGAATATTCTACTGCTTCCCTCGCCGGTAAAAAACAGCCTTCCTTTTTCACGAATCGGGAGAATAAACCTTTCTGTTACTGACGGATCAAAGTTTTTTATAACCTCTGTGATTTCAAGCATCTCTTCAACAAGAGCATATTTTGAATACTTCTTATTATTCTGTTCCATAGTATTTTAAATTTTTGGGGATTTAACTTTGTTGAATAATATAATTCATATAAATAAGGTTCAAAGTTACTGGTTGTTTTTCCCCTTTATTCCCTCTATTCCCTCTATTCCCTTTATTCCACTATTCCACTATTCCCTGCCCGTCCGGTCAGGCGGGCATTCTTCACTATATATTCTTTTATATCGTCCTGTATTTGCGGTTCCTTTTGAAATCCCCCGCCAAGATGTTGCCAAAAAATTTCTGCATATTCAATTCCTACCATCTTACCGTAATCCACGTTTGCCTTTTTCATCATGCCAAAAAAATTATCTATTTTATGCATATGCCTCATAAGTTCCATTTGAGATTTATGATAAGTAAGCATTTCCATTTTGGTGTCAATAACAGATGTAATATCCACAAAAAAATGAGGGGGGGGTATCTCAGAGCCCAATGGATCTGATAATGTTAAAGGGGCGGTATGATATAGCAAGGGTGTTACTTCAAGCGGTGCTTCTTTACAAGGAACATTAGGCAATGATGATATCATTGCTGTTGTTTCAATAATATTGCAGGTGGTTCTATGGTCACTATGATAATCCATTGGCAGATGAGTAAATATAATTCCCGCCTTTACCTTCCTTATCAATTCAAGGGCTTTAATTCTTAATTCTTCAGTATCAAACAGGAAGCCATCTCTGCCATTAAAGCAATAATAGTCAGCATCAAGTACATCAGCCGCTTTACGGGCTTCGGTTTTTCTTGTTTCAATAGTTTTTTGCTCCGTTGAATTTATCCCTCCCATTCCACCTGCAGTCATAGTGGCAATAACAATCTTGTATCCTTTGTCCTTTAAAAGCTTCAGGGTTCCTGAGGCAAAGGCTTCCGTATCATCCGGATGTGCATGAAAAGCCAGCACAACTTTATTAAATTTTCGTTTCATGTGTCTATAATTTAATTTTCAACGGTCACATAGCCAGTCCCGACATTGTCGGGATAGCTCACCCCGATTTTTTTCGGGGTTCGGTTCATTCTATCCTTGTTTTATTGTTTTATTTTCCAGTTCAACAAACTCGGGCAGTTTTCCAATTAACGGTTTAATATACTCAATGAATTTTTTATTGACGAAATTGCCTTTTTTATTGAAATATTCCCGAGGCATTGGCTTTGCTTTAATAGCTACATCACTGAGTAATACTTTGGTATATTTAATTTTATATGGATTATCCGATTTCCTTTCCAGGGCGATCATATATCCCGACCGGCCTTTTTCAGCCAGCTTAACCGCTTCAATACCACAAATAAAAGCTTCTCTACGGTCAAGATTCACAGTTCTGTCAGCATCACACATAATAAGCGATTCTGTAATTTGAAATTCTCCCCTGTATCCATATTCATCTGCTATCATTCTATGAAGGTTCATCCCAACGCTTGATCCACCCATTGCTCCAAATTCAACATTATTAAATTTGTCCTGTGTCTTTGATGCGCTTACCGGGGTACCATCTTCAAATTTCAATCCTTCTCCGCAAACAACTGAAACCCAACCATATTTATCAATGCATAACCCTGCATCTTTCAGGAATTCTTCCTTGTTGAAATAAAATTCGGGGGTATATATTAAATGCGGCGCATCTTCTTTTTTTCGTTTTGCCAATGCTGTTGCCGCAGCAAGCCATCCCGCATTCCTTCCTATTGTCTGATAAATTACAAATTTATCCACCTTTTGCATATCCCGTGCAAGAATTCCCGCATGCATAACATTCAGAATATTTGTTCGTGCAGCAGAGGGAAAGCCCGGTGTATGGTCTGTGCCATACAGATCGTTATCAACAGTTTTGGGTATTCCTGTTCCAACTATTTCATAACCATTATCATTACAGTATGATTCAATTCTGTTGATAGTATCCATTGTATCATTCCCGCCAATCATAAAAAAGTACCTGATATTATATTTTTTAAGCATTTTCATTATTTTGGGAAAATCCTGCTGCTGTAATTTATGTCTTGATGAACCAAGAGCAGAAGAGGGAGTAGTCCTTAGCCCTGAGATAATTCTATCAGTCTGATTTCCAAGATCAATAATTTTCTCCTGCATAAAACCCTCAATTCCGAATTTCATGCCATATATATCCGCAATTTTTCCCGATTTCCGGGTTTTTTCTATCACACCTGCAAGACTGGCATTTATAACAGCTGTGGGTCCGCCCGATTGTCCTATAATAGCATTGCTTTTCATGTTGATTTTTATTTTAGTCAAATATTCATTAGCTATATATTTTTGTTTCTGCTACTAACTTTTAAAAATAATTTATTTTGTGGAGAAAAAAAAACATCAACAAAATTTAATTTCTCCAAAAAAATCAGGCTGGTGAAAATCAGGGTTGTTGGTTTCAACCCTGTTCCATGTTAAATAATGCATTTCGGAAAGTTTGTCACCGCATTTATAAAAATTAGCCCTGAATTTTTTTCCTTTTAATTCGGATATTTGATGGTCAATAAAGGATTCCAAAGGAATTGCTATTGTCAGCTCCCAGTAAAACTTTCCTGATCTTTCTTCAAATGGCTGATTTCCGAGGGTGGAAATCCTTCGGATTCCTTCAATCACTCCCGGATCTAAAATTTTGCTGTCATTACGCGATCTGCCCTTACCAAGTAAACATGTACCAATACAATTAAATTCAAAATTGTAATAAACACCATCGTTTGAAGGAGAAACAAAAAACTCAACACAACTATCTTCACACATCATCTGATTTGATTTATCATGTTTTGCCCGTATGTAATTTTCAGTTACATAGTACTTCAGATACAACTCCTTTTCTCTATAGGCAATATTAAATCTTACATCCGGTTGATATGAAAAATCCTTCCAGGGCAACTGGTTAATTTCATAACCCTGTCCCAGTTCATCCAATAGTTTTGATATTTTTTCCAGGGCTGGTTTTTCATCGTCAATATCCAATCGCTTAACTTTTAAGCTTTTCATACAGGTGCCAACTATTTATTCAATATTTCATGCCATGCAAGTGCACTCGCCCCCATCACTGCACCTTTACTTTCGGGTATTTCGGATGGTAATAATTTTACCGTTCCCTTAAACATAATCTGAAGTGTTTCTTCCATATATTTCCTGGTGGGTTTGAAAATCAGGTCTCCCGCATTTGCCAGTCCTCCAAAAAGAAAAACAGCTTCCGGGCTTGAAAAAGCTACTGCATTAGCAATTGACAGTGCCAGTATTTTGGCAGTATCATCAAAAGCTTCAAGTGCAATTTTGTCACCTTCATTTGCAGCTTCAGCAATTTGTTTTGAATCCAGGTCTTCGCAGGGTATTTTTCGCAATTTGCTTTCATCTCTTCTTTTACCAAGAAGTTCGTGCGTTGTTCTTACTAATCCGGTTGCTGACGCATAGTTTTCCAAACAGCCTTGTCGCCCGCATCCACAATCTCTTCCTCCGGGTTTCATAATAATATGTCCTATTTCCCCTGCAAATCCTGTATGTCCGTAGAGAATTTCACCATTAATTACAATTCCGCTTCCAAGACCTGTTCCAAGAGTATATTCTATAAAATGCTTCATGCCCCGGGCACCTCCAAAAATCATCTCACCCATAGCTGCCGCGTTTGCATCATTGGTGACTACAACCGGAACGTCAAAATATTTTTTGAACAAATCAGCCAGTGGTATAATCCCTTCCCAGACAAGATTGGGTGGATGTTCTATTGTTCCATTATAGTAATTCGTGTTTGGTGCTCCAATCCCAACTCCCATGATTTTTACTTCTTCACTTAAAGATTCTTTCAGCTTTTGCATGGTAAAATAGCATGCCTCAACAAAATCTTCAACAACCGGATATTTTCTGGTTGACACTGTGTTTTCAGCAAGTATTTGTCCTTCTCTGTCTACAATTCCAATAACACTATTGGTTCCACCAATATCGAGTCCGTATGTTACTTCTTTCATGTTTACAATAATTTTATTATCCATCTTAAATATTTTTAGTTCACTTATAACTTCTTCTCAACTTTAGTTCACTTTAAGTGCTTGTTAATTACCGATCCACAAATTTAAAATATTTTCTCAATACACAGTAACCCTCTGTAATTGATCACAGGCATTGTTATTCGGGTTAAAAATCCGAAAAAAAACAGCTCCGATTCGGAACCGGAGCTGCTTAAATTATTTTCTAGTGCCCGAATATCTCTTCGAGTTTTATTTCTCTGATCGTACCCAGTTCTTTCAGCATGTTCATATCCACCGCATCTCTGTCGCCCAGTACCAGGAAAGTATAATTCTTCCCCGCGATATGTTCCATAAAGAATTTATCCAACTCATCCAGGGTCATCGTTTTCATAGCTTCATATACATCTTTCCTTGTATCATAATTCACACCACGATCGAGATTTCTAATATATGTAGAATATATATTTGTCTTGGTAATCCGTTCCGATTCTATCTTTTTCATGATTGATTCTTTTGCCAGGTTAAATTGTTTTCCGGCTTTGGGCATATCATTCATCAGGTCGAGCAGTGCATGTATTGCCATTTGTAGCTTATCTGCCTGGGTTCCCACAAATCCGTAAGTAAAATGAGACCGTTCCTGTTTAGCTGGAATATTGAAAGCGGCAAACACCGAATAAGCCAGTGCTCTTGACTCTCTGATCTCCTGAAACACTATGGATGACAATCCTCCACCAAAATATTCATTAAATAATGTTGCCTCGGGCAATAACGACATGTTCAGTTTTTCATCCTTAGACATCATAATTATGTTTACCTGAACCATATCATAATCTACAAAATAGACTTTGTTTTCATTGGTTTCCAGTTCAACAAATTTCACAGGGTCAGGGTAAGTTTTTGGTTCTTCAGGAACTTTATGATGCTTTTCAATAACCTGCATAATTTTTGTTAACGGCATGCTTCCATAATAAAAAACTTTGTGTTTATACGAATACAGGTCCTTTAGTAACTCTGTCAGTTCTTCCGGATCCTGGGCTTTCAGGTTATCTTCAGAAATAAGGTGTGTATAGGGTGATTTTTCTCCGTACATACCATAATTAAACAACCCACCCCACAGGATGGAAGATTTACTCAGTTTCCTGTCCTTTCGCTTTTTCAAAATTCCTTTAACATACTCATCGTAGGCATTTTTATCGGGCTCTACATTTGCAATAACATGTTCAAGTAATTCCAATCCGGGATCAAGGGACTTTTGCAGTCCGGTAATATATACATAAGACCGGTCGTTCCCTGCATAAACACCCATACTTATACCCAGCTTGAAAAACTCCTGTTGCAGTTCGGCAGGCGTGTATTTTTCAGTCCCCAGAAAAGGAAGATAATTTACAGCAAGCGGAAGTTTCAGATCATGATTTTTTCCCATTTCCAGAATATACTGCAAAGTAAAAAGTTCATTTGTTTTATTCTCAATATATTCAATCTTTATCCCGTTATCCAGGTGATTTTGTACAATCGCTTTTTCAAAATCCACAAATACCGGTTTTATCGGCTCGGGTTGATCTTTAATAAACTCTTTATAGAATTCCGATTGCTTATCGCGGTTAATGGGGATGGGGGTAATTTCAGGTTTTTCCACTTTTACCAGTTCATCGTTTGCTCCTGTCCGCTTATATACTACCACATAATTATCATTGTAATGTGTTTTCGCAAAATTCATCAGTTCTTCTTTGGAAATACTTTCGAGTTCATCCAGGAATTTTACTCTGTCAACGTAAGGAATATCCTTTATAAACGCATCGATATACCCCCAACTCCGGCTGAAATTATTCTCATTCCGGCGTATCCCGGATAGTTTCATATCATTAATCACCGCCTCGATCATCCACTCTTCAAACTCGCCATTTTTTATCTTTTCAACTTCATCAAGTAAAAGGTTTTTAACTTCCTCAAGTGTCTGCCCCTGTCTTGGTATTCCATAAAACCTGTGAATACTATGATCTCTCATGAAATTCGGACTACATCCTGCATTTATTACTTTTTGTTGCTGAACAAGGTTAAGGTCAATCAGTCCTGCCTGTCTATTGCTCAGTATCATATCTATCAGCGTTACATATCTGTAATCTTCACTGTTATCGGCATCAAAGCGGTAAGCGAACATCAGATTGGCGGCTGATGGCCCGGTAATTTCACAAACAACCGGGCCTATAACCGGTTCTTCTTTGGGTTGGTTAATTTCAGGTAATTCGCCTGGTTCCAGTTTTCCAAAATATTTATCCAGCACTTTAATTGTCTTTTCATAATCCAGATCGCCGGATAATGCTATAGCTATATTATTGGGAACATAAAATGTTTCGGCGAATTCATAAATATTGACCATAGAAGGATTTTTAATATGTTCGGGCAACCCTATCACATCCCTGCCATACGGATGATTCGGAAACAAGTTTTTCATCAGCATCTTGTTAGCCCGGCTGTTATCACTATCCTGATACATGTTGAATTCTTCATATACGGTTTCCAGTTCGGTATGAAAGATCCGCAGAACCATATCAGCAAAACGTTCCGATTCAAGACGTGCCCATTTTTCCAATTCGTTAGATGGAATATTATTGATATATACAGTAAAATCGTATGAGGTACCGGCGTTAGTCCCTTTCGCACCAATGCTTGAAGCCATTTTATCATATTCGTTTGTAGCTACATATTTCGCCGCTTCGTATGATAAGCTGTCAATTTTGTAATACAACACCTCTTTCATTTTCGGATCTTCAGTCTCCCGCCTCTTTTCAAACATATCGGATATTTCCTGCAGGAGTATTTTCTCTTTTTCCCAGTCGAGTGAGGCAATTTCATCTGTTCCTTTGAACATCATGTGTTCAAAATAGTGGGCTAACCCCGTGGTTTCGACAGGATCATATGTTGAACCGGCATGGACCCCGGTAAGGGTTTGTATCCTGGGTTCGTCCTTATTAACAGAAAGATAAACCTTTAACCCGTTTTCAAGAGTGTAAATACGGGTTTTAAGAGGATCGTTTGTAATGGTTTCATACGAATACCCATTTTCATCAATGCTTTCTTTTACTTTATATTTTTCCCCTGCGCACCGGGAAAACAAAATAAAGACAAGCAACAGAATTAAAGATTGTAGTGTTTTCATTGTATAAAATTTAAAGGGTTAATTAATTATTCGGTTTCCAAATCCCAGTTGATTTCCAAATCCCAGTTAGCTCTGACATCCAATTCTTTTTTGAAAAAAATCACTTTTTCAGGTTGTCTTTTCTCCTCATAGTTTCCTGTATCCCATTTCCCGTTTTTATTCCTGTCATAAATTGCTTTTAGCCTGTATTTTCCCGGGTGTAAAAAAGAAAATTCAACCCGGTTATTTTTCCAGCCGGTTTTTTCCTTACTTACTTCGCCCTTATTATCAAACAATTGAATAATCAGGCTATCCGGTATTTCTTTTAAAGTTACAATGATTTTA
Organism: Bacteroidota bacterium; assembly: GCA_030618105.1. Taxonomy (GTDB): domain Bacteria; phylum Bacteroidota; class Bacteroidia; order Bacteroidales; family VadinHA17; genus JADFUQ01. Next base: position 28,782 of record JAUXED010000001.1, read on the forward strand.
CCATAGTAATCCAGTTTACGCATTCTGAAATCCAGCAGAAGGGTATCGTTACTGTAACCATATATGCCGGTAAAAGCCCCGGGTTCAAAAAACAATTGGTATTTGGCAGCTTCCTGCCATTTTGTACTAAATCTGAACTTCCGGATTTGCAGGGAATCTTTTTCCAGGATATACCCGGTATTGATTTTTAATGAATCCTCAAAAAGAAACAGTTTGATTTTTGAGGTATCTATCATCTTTACCGGTGTTTCTGTCTCAATAACAATTTTCTGATTTAATTCAACTTGAGCGTTTTTTCTTATCGACGGAGTTAGTACAAGTGTTTTCTCTGTTTTGTCAGCAATCTCTCCGTTGCCTCTTTTTTTTCCGGTAGGAGCTATGTATCTTAATAAAGAGGTGTCGGTAAACGAAATATAGTTCCCTGTAGAATCTTCTTTCATGTATTCCAACTTAAGGGTTACTAAATCAGAGCCGGACACAATAGTATCTGTAATCCAAATATTTACAGTGTCTCCAATAACGAATTTCTCCTTGATAAACCATTCGCTTTTTGTATCAATATCTATCGGTGTTATCTCAAGTTTTCTCTCTTTTAATGGCATATTAAAAACCAGTTGTATATATTCCCTGGTTTCTCGTGTCGAATTTTTAAGGTATTGAATTGAATGGTCTTCCATAAAAAGAAATAACCGGGCATCCGGTTTTATTTCTTCTTTGTCAATTTCTGCTATATCGGCGCCTATTATATCAGCATTTGTTGTATCAGCATCTGTCGTGTCTGTATCTATTGTGTTTATATCTATTGTGTCAGCACCTATTGTATCTTTTCTCATAGTATCCGCAAAAAATTCAGGGGGGGCGCTAACTAACAGGGTTGAATCCAGAAATGCAAATGCCTCGCCAGCCTGGTCAAAATAATGATTGCGATTGCCGTCTTTTATTGCAAATATCCTGAATGTATCTGCCTTAACATTATTTATCCTGAATTTTCCTTCTTTGTCCGGTTTTCCAATATACAAAGGAGGGGTTGTTTGTGGAATGGTATCATCCAAAAGATCATATAATAACACCTCCACCCCTTCTTCTTCCGGCTCAAGATCAAACGCCCTTAGTACAATGCCATTTACTGATAATGAATCCAGCCGGTTTCCTGTAGAAAAAACAAACTCGTAATCTTCAATCGGATTTCCCTCATTGTTATCTATTATGGCATCATAAAAAGAAAAAGTATAAGTTGTATTTTTCTTTAGTTCCTGTTTACCCAGCTCAATAATAATACTCTTTCCCCTGACAAATATTTCAGGTTTTTCATCAAGCGGTGGTGAAATAACCAGTTTTTGTTGCAGATTATCAAAACGTACAAATTCATTAACCTCTATTTCTATTTTGTCTGATCCAAAATTCTTTGAATAATTATTCGGAGTGCTCTCAATTATTTCAGGTGGCAAAATATCTTTTTTGCCTCCGACCGGCGATCCGACTCGTGCACAATTTATTGTACTTAAAAGAATAATTGAGATTAATATCAGGAAAACCGGTTTGTTCACAGTAAATATAATGTTGTGGTGTAAACAGCAAACTTACAAACTTTACAAATATTTTCACCAATAATACATGAGGAGATATTAATATTTTTTAGTTTTGCCGTTAATATTAGTGTTTGTCTATAATGTAAGAATAATAGAAATATTTTGAATATCGAATTATTCATCATAACAACTGTGTAATTAATGTATTGTCAAGTACGAAACATAAGTTAATAATTCATTATGACACTTTTAGATATACCCTGGAATGTAAATCCTGAAATTTTTAACATTGGTAAATTTGCTATTCGCTGGTACGGACTCCTGTTTGCTTCCTCTTTTTTCTTTGGTTACCTTATTATGGCTAGGTTTTTCAAAAAAGAAAAAATACCGGAAGAAGTTCTTGACAGGCTAACTTTATATATGGCACTTGGTACTATAATCGGAGCCCGTTTTGGACATTGCCTGTTTTATGAACCTGGTTATTATCTCGCTCATCCTCTTGAAATACTTAAGATATGGCACGGTGGTCTTGCAAGTCACGGTGCCGGAATAGGCATTTTTATCGCGTTATATCTGTTTTCTAAAAAATCAAAAAAATCTTATCTGTGGATTCTTGACAGGATAGCTGTTGTAGTGGCTCTTTCCGGTTTATTTATCAGAACAGGAAATCTGATGAATTCAGAAATATACGGTGTTGAAACCAGCCTCCCCTGGGGGTTTGTTTTCCTAAGGAACGGAGAAACATTGCCAAAACACCCAACACAGATATATGAGGCACTTGCTTACTTTTTAATCTTTATTCTCCTTTACTTCATATATAAAAGAAACCAGGGGGTATTTAAATCCGGATTATTATTCAGCTTGTTCATGATATTTGTTTTCACTTTCAGGTTTTTTGTTGAATTTATAAAAACCGATCAGGTAGCCTTTGAGTCGGGAATGATGTTAAATATGGGTCAGTGGCTTAGTATTCCATTTGTTCTGTTTGGTATTATTCTGTTCATTTTTGTTCTGAAAAAACCAATGCCCGAAAAATTAGACATTTAGCTTAAACAAATAATTTAGCCGAATTGCTTCGTGCTTCTCGTCCGCATGCTGTCGCTGAATCTTTAGCATAGGCGCCCGAAGCGGAACGCAAAGGAGGATTAATTTTAATTACGTTATTAATAACGTTATTCTTTTATACAAAACCATCGTAAGTCAAAAAATCTTAAATTACAGAGGATTTATTAACTTAAAAATTTCTATAAAACCAATAACCCGGATTTTATATGACAAAAACTACTGAAAAAAGATTGATTATCTTTCTAACCGGAGTACGTTTGCTTTTAGTATGCGGTATTAGTGTTTGGTTCATTGTTTTTTAGAAGCTTTATATTAGCAGCATAGCGCTATAAAATATTACCTTATTCTATAGGTGTAGTTAATTAAGTTTAATTAAATATATTTGCATTAAACCGATTTGATATCAAGTAATGAAAAAAGATAATATACAACCTGTTGTTGAAAAGGAACCTTTAAAACCCGGAATTACTATACTCATTATTTCTGTAGTAGTTCTTTTCCTGGCTTTTAGCGGACTTATTTACCTGTATTTTAACCAAAAAGCAGACATGGTTGAGATGGAGATTGTGCTAACTGCTGAAAAAGATTCGCTTACAAACGAATTACAAGAAATGATTATTGGTTATGATACACTGAAAACATCGAATGATACTCTTAACATAAAACTTCAGGAAGAACAAAATAAAATAAAAAGGCTTATCCAAATACAGGCTTCCAATGCCCGGAAAATACAGTTATACAAAAAAGAACTGGGTACTCTTCGTAGTGTTATGAAAAGTTATATTGTTCAAATCGACTCTCTTAATACAAAAAACAAACAGTTAATAGCCAGTAATGCTGAATTTCAAATAAAGCTTGAATCTGCCGAACGAACAAATAAACAATTGTCTGAGATAAAAGATGAACTCTCATCTAAAGTTGAAAAAGCTTCAGTTATTATGGCTAAAAACATTCACGCTGCGCCATTGAGTAACAGGGGAAAGGAAAAAGACAAAATTGATAAAATAGAAAAAATCCGTGTCTGTTTTACACTAAGGGAAAATCCTATAGTTGAACCGGGAAAAATGGACATTTATCTGCGAATAATGCGTCCCGATTCCCTTGTATTAGCTCTTTCTGCTGAAAATATTTTTACATTTCAGGATAAACAAATGATTTATTCTGCAATGAGAACTGTTGAATACCTTAATAAAGATATTGATGTGTGCATTTATTTCAACGACAATGAACATTTTATAGTTGGAAAATATTCTGTTGATCTCTTTCTTAAAAATACCAAAATAGGCACAACCACTCTTACCCTCAGGGAGTCGGGTTGGTTTTAATTATAGGCAAATATATTGTTTAATCAATTAACTAATTCACATGAAAATAGGTGTTATTATTGGTAGAATTGGTGGGGTTGACGGGGTAGCACTTGAAGCAGAAAAATGGATCCAGGTATTAAAAAAAATGGGGCATGAAATTTTTATTCTTTCCGGTCAGTTTCAGGATTGGAAAATTGATCGCACACACGACACCCTGGTTCCCGAAATGTCATTCTTTTCGCCTGAAAGTTTCTGGGGGCAAAAAAAGGCTTTTTTTCATCCCGACACCAATACTGCAGATTTGATTGAACATGTTTCACTTTACTCCAGAATTATCTCCGAAAAAATTATCAAGTGGGCAATCCATAATAAAATTGATGTTCTTATCTCCGAAAACGCTTCTGCACTTCCCTCCCATCTTGAAATGGGTATAGGAATTAAACTGGCTGTTGAAACCCTGGGTCTTCCTACTATTACACATGATCATGATTTTGCATGGGAAAGAGGTGACAGATATATTTCTCCACATAAAGAAATTAATAAGTTCGTTGAAAATGCATTTCCCTTGAGGCTTCCTAACACATACAATGCTGTTATTAATTTAAATGCGCAAAAAACCCTTAAAGAGAAATATAACAGAAGTTCTATTGTTGTTCCTAATGTAATGAACTTTAATGTTCCGTTCGGAAAAATAACCTCAAAAAATAAAAATTTGCGAGCCGATCTGGGCCTTGAAGAAGATGATTTTTTGCTTTTTCAGATAACACGTATTGTTGAGAGAAAAGGAATTGAAGTTGCTATTAACCTTATTGACAAACTTGATAATAAAAAAATAAAGCTTGTTATTACCGGAAATTATAAAGATGATGAGGGTAGTATATACTATGATATGCTTGTCAACCTGATCCATGAATTGAAAATAAGCAGACAAATTATTTTTGCTTCTCATATTATACACAATAAGGGTCTTTCAGGAGACGGAAGTGATACACGCTATTCACTATCCGATGCTTACGCAAATGCATCTGCTTGTACATATTTCAGTACTTATGAGGGTTTTGGTAATGCTTTTATTGAAGCTGTTCTGGCAAAACGTCCTATTTTTGTTAATAATTACAAGCCCGTATACTGGCCTGATATCGGCAGTAAGGGATTTAAAGCAGTAATGCTTGAAGATAATGTACTTACCGATGATGCTGTTGAACAAATGAGAGAGGTAATATTTAATAAAACACTAAACCGCGAAATTGCTGAATTTAATTATACTCTCGGAAAAAAGCACTTTTCTTACGAGACACTTGAACAAAAATTGGAGGAGTTGCTTGAAGAAGTAAGTAGTAAAAAGTAAGTAGTAGGAAGGAAGAGGTGATGAGGTGATGAGGTGATGAGGTGATGAGGTGATGAGGTGATTTGCCTTCGGCTTTCCGCTTTACATCATTAATTCAGAGATGATATTATCCGCTATTAATTTTCCCTGGTCTGTAAGAATAAGGTTATCTTTTTTTTTCTTAATCATTCCATAATCAATAAATCTTTTCGAAAGTCCTGTGCAATAATCCATTGCTTCTTTACTGTAGTTTTCTTCAAGGAATTTAAGATCAATACCCCATATTGTCCTCAATGATGTTAATATATATTCATTATATTTTTTCCTGTTATCCAGGTATTCTTTTTCAAATGGAACTTTGTTTTTGCTAATAGAATCCATATACATTTTATTGTCTGCTACATTCCACCGGCGTATTTTCCCGTTATATGAGTGAGCAGATGGTCCTAATCCAAGATATTTTACCTGTTTCCAGTAATTTGTGTTATGTTTTGAAAAAAAATTATCCAGGCAAAAATTTGAAATTTCATAATGAATAAATTCGTTTTCTCCTGCTTTTTTTATCAGAACCCTGAATTGTTCAATACTTATATCTTCTTCCGGTATTTTTATACGTCCTTCTTTTATATACCGGAAAAAAACCGTATCAGGTTCTATTGTAAGATGGTAAGCCGAAATGTGGTTGATCTCCATTTGAAAAGCAATATCAATATTGTTCTCCCATGTTTCCATGCTCATTCCCGGAATTCCGTATATCAGATCTACGTTTATATTTTCAAAGCCTGCATCTTTACTATCGTACACAGCTTTTATTCCTGTTTTACTTTGGTGCCTTCTGTTCAATAATCTAAGATCCCGGTCAGAGAATGATTGCAATCCTATACTTAACCTGTTTATTCCTGTTTTTACTAATTTATTCAAATACTGTTTTGTCAGGTCATCAGGATTTGCTTCGTAAGTAATTTCAGCATCTTTTGATATTTTGAAATACTTGTAAAGACCCTCAAATATTATCATTATTTCCTCGTAATTAAGAACCGATGGGGTTCCTCCACCAAAATAGATTGTTTCAACCTGTTCCGACTCAAGAAATCCGTTTTCCAGCTCCATCTCTTTCACCAGTGCTTTTATCATTCTACCTTTATCTTTCAGGTTTAATGACTTGTGAAAATCACAATAATGGCAAAGTTTCTTACAAAAGGGAATATGTATGTAAATACCAGCCATGTGTTTTAATGCTATTTATGTTCTATTATTCCATTATTCCCCTTTATCCCCTTTATCCCCTTTATCCCCTCTACTCCGTTCTTCCAGTACAGCCAACACTGCATTCGATACAGCTCTTGGTTCCGGCGACATTGAATAAACATTTTTTTCATACTGACTATTATACGGAGAAATATTCAGCGGTATTCCATCAACTACAATTGTACTACTTCCCCCGGGGTCAAACCCCATTGCTTTTTCTATTCCCTGGTTAATTAAGATTTCAGCCATATCAAGGTGTGTAGCCCCAACTGATTCCCTTATTCTTCCGTTAACCGCAAGAATATACATATTTCCATTCTTATCCAATCCGGCAGCAATTTTTGGTCCTCTCATATCTGTATAGTCTATTCTTGCTGCTTGTGTCTTTATTGAGTTTTCCGTTTTCCATCCTTCTTTTTGCATATCTAAACATGGCTTGTTTCTTTCTACCAACATAGGTCCGGCTTCGATACCATGTATATATTTTTCCAGTCCTTTTATTTTTATGCTTAATTTTCCTTCTTTTTCTTTCATTACTTCGGGAACTGATCCTGCCGGAAACGAAAGCGTAATTCCCACCGGTATTATTTCAACCCTTTCTCCTTTTTTAGTGCTGATAATCTCTTTAATTGTATTTCCGGCAATTCTTATAATAGTACGACCATTTCCTATAATATGTTTTTTAACAAAATTCAGATCATAATAACATGCTTTATCACCAGGTACGGATAAATTATATTGCTTTTCTGTAAAGTCGATTTTCTCTTCACCTTTAATAATTTCTATTCCCTTTGAACAGTTTACTCTTTGCATATAAAGTGTTCCGTCTTGTTTAACCAGAAATGCGGCTTTATTGAATAGTGGAAGACTTTTCACTTTCCCTTTTTCAATTAAAAGACCCATTGGCGAGCCAATGTAGGATTCCGGCAAACCAAGTTTTCCAACTAGTTCAGGATTTAAAATATATCCTCCATTCCATCCTGCCTGCACTTTTTTCTTTTCTCTTTTTTCAAATTCTTTAATAAAATCTGTCACTTTTTTCGGTTGACTTTTAGTAAGAACCGTAATAAACGACCATTTCTTTCCCTGTAAATTTGTTGCGATTCTTACCATCACACCATTCCATGGATGTCCGTCATTATAAACACCTGTTAGATATGAATAATTAACCGGCTGTAAGACATCCTGTTTTTTACTTTTTAATTTATTCAAAACAAACTTCACCGGCGATCCGTTTTGTTCTGCATCATTTTTCAGTTCCTTAAGCACTTTTTCCTTTCCTTTTTCCTTGCATAAATTCTTAAACAAGTTTCCTTTTAGCTCTTCGCTAAAATCTTTTGCTGTTTGAATTGGTGTTGGATATGCAAGAGTGGGGCGCATTCCCGCAGGCACAAATTGTATATACCCTGTTCCTTTTGGTATACCCATAATGTTTGCAGTTGTATCCTCTCTAACTCTTCCTATATGAAATCGGTCAATATCAAGAATATCAGTCATTACTATCGCGTTCTTACGATTAGAAATTAAAAACCCCTTACCATTTTTTATTTGCCCAAGAATTTTTAATGCCTTTTCTCCCAACTGGGAGAAATGAATACCCACACATAATTGTTTTGTTCTTACAATCTGTAAAATTTTCTTTTCGTAAAGCAGTTTTAGTTCTCTGTCACCACTATTTTTAATATATTTTATTATCTCGTTAGCGTCAGCCCATTGTCTTATTGATTTTTCCTGTGCAAAAAGAAAAACCGGCTCAATTTCTGCTTCACGTCCATTGAGTTTTTCTTTTGTAAGTTCTTCTTCAATTTTTAAGTTAAGCCTTGATCTTACAGATTGGAGCGCAAAGAATTCCAGTTCATACATGATATGTTTTCCGGAAAAAATTCCAATAGGTACATTTGCATGCATTCTATCCAGAAGCTCTTCCCTGTCGTCTATTGCAAGATGTTTGCTTGATGTAAGCTGTGAAAGAGCCAGGTTCCAGTCGGTAAAAAAATGAGAGCCTGTATCAACGCGGTAGGTTGTTGTTGGCCGTATAATTTCATGGTAAATAAGATTTATCAGTCCTGTTATTTCCTGAATTGTAAAATCCCTGTATGGATAATGGTATTTGTTCCTGTGCCGGTATGACATTGAGTGGTCATGTCTTATTTTTATTTCACCTTCGCGATAGCGAAAAATATTATCAACCGTGTTATAAAATTTTACTATTTTTTCTTCTGCAATAAATACGTGGTCCGGATCATCATTAACCAGGTCTTTTGCAAACATAAAGGCCATACCCCTAACTTCCTGTTCCTCAACTCTGAAATAGCTGGGATCAATAAGTGATTTCAGTTTAAGCATAAATAACAATCTTCCATATCCCGGTAAATAATGCCTTTTTTCTGTTTTAATAATTTCTTCTAATCCTTCATTATTATTATTTATCAAATCCCGGTATTTATTGAAGCTGTCTTTTGCCTTTTCCATGCACAGGACATTTGTTTCCAACTGATTATATAACCTGAAGTTAATCTCTCTAATATTTTGGTAAAGAGTTTCCAGACTGTATCTTTTATCAACCGCATTTATGTTCTGTTCGTATTCATCACTAAAATTGTGTGGAAAAAAGACTCTTTCAAAAATGTTATTAACATGTTCCTTATTAATATTCTTCCCGTCAAATTCGATTACTTTTAGTCTGTCTTCCTCGGGCAGATTCTCTCCTATTACATCTGAATAAACATTTTCGGGATAATACCTGCTGCAAAATATTGGAACACCACATGCTGCTGCCTCAATAATAGGTAAACCCCTCCCCTCGGTTTCGCTTGGGAGAAGCACAAGTGATGCAACATTATATAATTCCGGTATCCCCACGGGGTTTTTAAACCGTTTCAGAAATTTTTCTTTATCCAGTTCACTAAATAAAAATGCCAGGTAAATTTTCTCCTTCAGGTCTTTATCAATTGATCTTAGTAATTCTGAAAATTTCTTTAATATTTTGTTAAAATAGCTAAACTGACCATTTGCTATAGGTCCGGTTACCAGCAAAGTAATTTTAAGATGTTCGGTTTCTCTGAATTTCTCAATTATTTCTTTATTCAAAAGCATTTTATTGATCAGGCGAAACCCGGTTTCAATCCTTTTCCTGGCTATAATCCGTGTGGGCTGCAGAAAAATAATGTTCTCGGCCAGGAAATTTGCTTTCGCATTTGTTTTGTTTCCAATAAGTATTGGTCTGGGATTACTTTTAATAACCAGCCTGTTTTCAATAACATCTTTTACCGAATAACCTATCAGTGTATTTTCATACCTGCTTAATATTTTTTCAAACTGGTAATAAGTATTGATCTTTATTCTCTTGCTGGGATTTTTATATTCTTCCGTATCAATTGCTGTTCCTATCAAATCTATATTTGCCGGATTATGCCCGTTTTTTTCAATAAGGTGATCGCTTTGTCTTTGGTTAATATTGACGGAAAGCCATGATCTTGATTCCCAAGGGAATAATATTTCAATAATGCTAAAAAACTCACCAATATGTGAATTAGTGAAGAAAAAATCTCTTGGTCCTTTTTCCAGACCCTTTTCTCTGATATCTATTTCTCTATTACCTCCCTCCCAATAAAAATCATGATTATTGCAGATTACCGGTATCCCCATAATTTCCGATACCAGTACGTTTGCCAATGCAAATGATACATTTCCCGGGTTTGAACATATATTAACAATGAATAGTAATTTAATGTTCCTTCTTTCTATGTATTTTCCCAGTTTTTCGGAAATTACAAGTACTTCATTCCAAAATTTCAGGATAAGGTTGTTATACACCCTGCTTCCTCTTTCCAATTTAGTATGGAAAAAATCATTGTACAATGGCCAGCTATCAAAGCTTTTCGCTTCCTTTATTACAAATATTCTGGTTTCAGGATCTATAATTTTTTTTGCTTCCGGCTTAAACCCACCACCAATATAATGTATTGGTATACCAGCCATATTTTTCCTGTATAGTTTTGCATATTTTTCAATTTCAATAGTCACACCATCAATTGAATAACCAAATGTCACAAACCCAATTCCTTCTTCTTTTAATTCATTCCTGAAATCCTTAAAACTATTGTTGTATTCAATTGTTGGAACTGGATTATTTTCTTTCAATTCATCTAGAAACAAACCCAGGTCAAACCAGGTTTTTATTTTTTCCCGGTTTAAGAACTTCATCATTTCTGTAGCTGTCTTTTTCATAAAGCTATATCTCCATTTTATAACAGTGAAATATGGCAGGCATTTTACATTCTTCTAAAAAGTTACTGGGTGCTGGGTGCTGGTTACTGGTTACTGGCCTGATCTTTAACCTTGAATTCTTAATTCTTCCTTACTCAACTACTCACCCTACTTAACTACAAATTCTGATTAGTTACTAAATATAAGAATTTATCATCTAATTATTTGTTTTGTTTGTTTTTTTAGCTTTGTATTGTTTAATCATTCTTAGAAATCCACCTTTTTTGATGGTGGTCGTGTTTTTTTTGTTCTGTTAATTTTTTTATTTAATGTTCATAAAATCCTTCTGGCCGGCTATTATCTGGGGAATTTTTATTTTCATTATATGTTCCTTTCCTGGTGATGACATTCCAAAATCGTTTATTATCAACATTCCTTTCGTAGATAAAATTATTCACTTTTTTTTGTATTTCCTGCTGGCGATACTAATTATGTTTGGTACTTTAAAAAAAGCTAAAACCACTTTAACCATCCGGCATTTTCTTTTTACTTTTTTTATTTCTCTCTTCTATGGAGTTTTACTGGAGGCTTTGCAGGATTTTCTATTTATAATGCGAAGTGGTGATTTTATGGATATTGCAGCTAATGCAACCGGTTCTTTTGTTGGATTAGTAGTTTTCTATTTTTTTAGGAATTAATGATATTCTTTTTTAATTATACGCTTTTTACAGGAATTTTTTTTATCCTTCTTTCGTGTCTTCCTCCGTCAAACTGAGTATTCAGAAATACTTTAATTATTGCAATTGCTTGTGCCTGATTAATAAATCTTCCCGGAAGAGCGCAAATATTTGCATTATTGTGTGATCTTGCCAATTCCGCTATTTCAATATTCCAGCACAGAGCTGATCTTATTCCAGGATATTTATTAGCAACCATATTTATTCCGTTTCCACTACCACAAACAGTTATTCCATAATCATATTCTTTATTTTCAACAGATCTTACCATAGGATGACCATAATCAGGATAATCTACACTTTCTTCCGAATCAGTTCCATAATCTCTTATTTTATATCCCTCCTTTATCAGGTATTCAATCAGTATTTCTTTTATATAAAATCCTGCATGATCACAAGTAATAGCAATATTTATTTTTTTCATTTTAAATAATTATTAATTTTTAAAATTTATTTTTCCTGCTTTATTTACAATTTATGTATACCCATAAAGCATAATAAGTATACCGGTTTTGCGATCCGCCAGCTGGCGGAGAAGCAATCTTCCCTGGCTTTTCGTAAAGCTTATAATAGTCTATTTATTTGACATTCTGGTTGTTTTTGGTAGTTTACTTCGTCGTTTCACTCCTCGCAAAATCTTTTTTCAACCAATAAAATCCATTATTAATAATATGTTCATTATTTGTTAAATTAGATAAATAAAAATTTATTAAATATTTTTCTTTATCATTTATTAATAAAAAAAATGTTTTATCAAAAAAAAGTTATTTACTAAATAACGCCATAAAATGAACAAAAATTTTAAATTTTTTATAAAATATTTATTAAATTATAACTTATTATTTTCCTTTCAACAGTTGTTAATTTTTATAATAATACATTGAATCACAACCTGTTTTTTTTGTAATATTGTTGAAATTTTGTTCCTAACTTTTTAAAAACATAATATACAACAATTATGTATATTATTTTTTAACACAATTAACAATACATTATTAATAACATAAATAATAATTAAATATATAATATATTAATATGAATGTTAATAAATACAATATAAAAGAAAAGGGATTTGTTGATATAAAAATAGATAATGAATTGAATATAAACGATGAAATTGATAAGTTAAGAAAAAGAAAAAATGCTATTATACTAGCTCATTTTTATCAAAATAGTGAAATACAAGATATTGCAGATTTTGTAGGAGACAGTCTTGCTTTATCACAACAAGCAACAAAAACAAATTGTGATATAATTGTTTTTGCCGGTGTTCATTTTATGGCTGAAACTGCAAAAATATTGTCACCAGAAAAAAAAGTATTATTACCGGATTTAAATGCTGGTTGTTCATTAGCAGAATCTTGTCCGGCTAATGAATTTGCTAAATTTTTAAAAAAATTTCCTGATCATACTGTTATATCATATATTAATACAACTAAAGAAATAAAGGCTTTAACAGATATTACATGTACTTCATCAAATGTTTTAAAGATAATAGAATCATTGCCATCCGATGAAAAAATATTATTTGCACCAGATAAAAATCTTGGTAATTATGTAAAAAGTAAAACAGGGAGAGAAATGGTTATTTGGGATGGAGCCTGTCATGTACATGAACAATTTTCATTAGAAAAAACACTTAAAATAAAAGAGGAACACCCACAAGCAAAGATAATTGCACATCCTGAATGTGAAAAACAGGTGTTACTGGTAGCTGATCATATAGGATCAACATCATCTTTACTAAAATATACAATTGAAGATAATTCAAAAGAATATATTGTTGCAACAGAATCAGGAATTATTCATCAAATGAAAAAAAATAATCCGGGAAAGATATTTTTTATTGCTCCGCCAAAAGATTCAACCTATGGATGTAATGATTGTAATTTTATGAAACTCATAACAATAGAGAAGATTTATAATACTCTGAAATATGAAATACCTGAAATAAAAATTGATGAAAAATTAAGAAAGAGAGCCGAAAGAAGTATTATAAAAATGTTAAAAATAAGTGAAGAATTGGGATTATAAGAAAGTTGGCAGTCGGCAATCAACAGTCAGCAAGAAAATAAAAACTCAAATAACAAGCACCAAATAACAAATAAAAAACAAGATTCAAAAAAAGAAAATTGGAAGAAAAAAAAATAAAATATTGGTAAATTCTATATTGAATTTTTATTTTTTTGTTAATTGGATATTATTTACTCACAAAATAATTAATTTTAAAGGTGTTCCCCGAAAAAACGGGGCAAGCTGTGAGATCACTTCGTTAAGTTGTTTTTTGAGATTTGTTATTTATTTATAAATTGACACTAAGTAGTTCAGTCTTCAGATTGCTGACTGAAGGCTGCCGACTTATAAACGCAAAGCATAATGAGATTAGTAATTTTAGCAATAAAAAAATTAAGACACTGCATAGTTACAGAGTTTTATTAAGGTTATAAATAATGAGAAGAAATATAGTTTATTCTATTTTATTTATTTTTCTGATAACTGGAAATTTATCTTTAAAAGGACAGGAAAACATATTAAATCAAAATGGATTTAACAGGTTTTTTTATCCAAATGGTCAGGTATCAAGTGAAGGAAATATGGTAGATGGAAAACCGGATGGATACTGGCAAACGTATTATGTTTCCGGAGTAATAAAATCAGAAGGTAACAGAAAAAATCATTTATTAGATAGTGTATGGGTATTTTATAGCCTGTCTGCAGATACTTTAAAAAAGATAAACTATCTATATGGGAAGAAAAATGGGTTTTATTATACATATAACTATGAAAATATTAATAAACCCGAGGGTTATATATATTCTAAGGAATTGTTTGTAAATGATAAAAGAGAAGGGAAAGCATATTATTACTATGATAATAATAAAGTAAAAATGGAGGTAAATTATTTAATGGGAAAAAAGAATGGAAGGGCATTTGAATATAATAAAGAGGATATAATAATTACAATATTTGAATATAATAAAGACAGGCTTATTAATAGGGAGCGGATAAACAGAATAGATGAAAAAGGAGACAAACAAGGTATTTGGAAAGAATTTTATGAAGATGGTAAAGTAAACATTGAGAAAGGTTACAAGAATAATAAACTGGAGGGATACTATAAAAAATATGACAGAAAAGGAAACCTTATACTTACTTTACGTTACGAAAAGGGTATAATTGTTGAAGATAATGCTGTTGATGATCAGGAAGAGATTGAAATAAGAAAAGAATATGATAATGATGGGAATCTTAAGTTTAGCGGACCATACAAAAGAAATACCCCTATTGGCATTCACAGGGAATATTCAAAGGATAGAGAGGTTATTAATTCAAAAATATATGATAATAACGGTAACATAGTTTCAGTTGGAATTGTTAATGAAAAAGGAGAAAAACAAGGGAAATGGAAAAATTATTATACTAAAGACAAATTACTTTCAGAAGGACAATACGTGGATAATGAAAAAACCGGAACATGGAAATACTGTTTCAAAAATGGAAGAATTGAGCAAACTGGGAAATACAGAAACGGAAAGCCTAATGAAATATGGAAGTGGTATTATAATAACGGAAAATTAATAAAAGAAGAAGAATATTTTAATGGTAAAAGAGATGGTGTTTATACTGAATATTCTGAAAATGGAGATGTTATTTCTGAAGGTCATTTTCTTGATGGTGAAATGGATGGATCATGGAGAACAAAAATTGGGGATCACAGTGAAGTAGGCAAGTATATTGTGGGATTAAAAAGCGATATATGGAAACATTTTTATGAAGATGGATCGCTGAAATACAAAGGAAAATTTATAAATGGCAACCCTGAAGGAAAACACCAGATTTTCTGGCAAAACGGAAATACGAAAGAGGAGAGATATTATGATAACGGGCGTAGAGAAAAAACGTGGAAAAAATATAATGAAGATGGAAACCTTATATTAACAATAACATACAAAGATGATAAGGAATACAGAGTAAATGGTGTGAAACTTGACCTGCCCGAAAGCGATGTAAAACTCATAAAATAACCACCCACGGATGGATGAAAAAATTAATATTAGAAAAGAAAAGCTTTCAAAGGGAGAAAATGAATATGAACAAAAACTTCGCCCCCTGGAATTTAGAGATTTCAAAGGGCAGAATAAGATAATTGACAATCTTAAAGTATTTGTAGAAGCTGCCAGGCAAAGATCAGAAGCATTGGATCATGTTTTGTTGCACGGTCCGCCAGGACTTGGTAAAACAACTCTTGCTTACATAATTTCAAACGAGATGGATGTAAATATGAAAATCACCTCAGGCCCTGTTCTTGATAAACCCGGTGATCTTGCGGGTTTACTTACCAATCTTGAAAAATCAGATGTGCTTTTTATTGATGAAATACATCGTTTAAGTCCTGTTGTGGAAGAATACCTGTATTCTGCAATGGAGGATTACTTTATTGATATAATGATAGATAAAGGCCCGGGAGCCAGATCGGTTCAATTAGAACTTAATCCGTTTACCCTAATAGGCGCCACAACAAGATCCGGATTGCTTACAAGTCCGTTAAGATCAAGATTTGGAATTAGCTTTCACCTGGAATATTATGATAAAAATGTTCTAACAACAATTGTAAAAAGATCAGCCGGAATACTTAAAATAAATATTTGTGAGGATGCTGCAGTAGAAATTGCTTCAAGAAGCAGGGGGACTCCCAGAATAGCAAATATCTTGCTTAAAAGAGTAAGAGATTTTGCACAGGTAAAAGGAAGTGGCGAGATAGATCTGGAAATTTCTAAATATTCTCTTAAAGCGCTGAATATTGACAGGCATGGGCTGGATGAGATGGATAATAAAATTTTATTTACCATTATTGAAAAATTTGAAGGTGGTCCTGTAGGAATATCTACTATTGCAACAGCTGTTGGTGAAGATGGCGGGACCATTGAAGAGGTATATGAACCATTCTTAATAAAAGAAGGATATATTAAAAGAACACAAAGAGGACGTGAGGTAACAGAGAAGGCCTATCTGCATATTGGTAAAAAAAATACAGGAAGAACAGGATTGTTATTTAGATGATGTTGTTTTGGCTGGCAAATTTGTATATATTTGAAGCTTTAAATATTGATGCGATAACAACTATATTGCATTGATTATTAACACCATAGAACAAAAAAAGCAATAAATTTAAAAAAATCAGATAAACCAAACATGAAGAAATTTATAAATAAAAAATTTTAAACACATGAAAGAATATTTTAAACGTTCTGGTCTTATTTTTATTATTGCAGGGGTAGTTACACTTGCAATATCCGAATTTGGAAAGGTTGAAAGTAATAAAATGTTGATTATCAGTGGTGGACTAATAGTATTTGGTTTAATTGTGTATGTAATTTTAAATAACATACTTGATTAACCGGAAGAAAGAGCGTAAAAGAAACAGACAATTAATAAAAGGGCAAGACAAAATTTATGTTTAACTAAAACAGGTTAACAATTCTTGTAAGTTCCTGTTCCTCAAGAATTTTAATTTGTCTGCCGTTTAATTCAATTAACGAATCAGTTTTAAATTCAGACAATAATCTGATAACAGATTCTGTAGCTGTTCCTACAATATTGGCAAGTTCTTCACGGGTAAGATAGATTTTCAAAACACCATCGTCATTAACACCAAATTCATTTTTAAGATGGATAAGAATTTCGGCAAGTCGCGCCCTGACGGTTTTTTGTGCAATATCAGTGATATAAGAGTTTGCTTCGCCCAGTTCAAGGCATATTAGTTTAATCAATTCTAACGAAAAATCACCATTATTTTTTATAAGGGAAACCAGGGTCTTACCAGAGATAAAACAGAATACTGCATCTTCAATTACCTTTGCCGAAGTACATGCAACCTCGTTGCTTAATACTGAACGATAAGCAATTATTTCACCCTTTTTAGCAAAACGGATAATTTGTCCCTTACCATCTACACCTGTTTTGTAAATTTTAATAATACCTTTATTAATACAATAAAAACCGTTAATACGATCTCCCTCATTATATATTATTTTTCCTCTTTTGTATGAAAAACATTCTTTTTCATAATTAACCCGGTCAAGCTCCTCTTTTTTCAGATATTTAAATAATGAATTATACAACAAAGAACAATCATTACAATCTGGTATATATGAACTATTATTCATTTATAGATAGTTGGGATAATTACAAAGATGGAAATAAATATGAAATAATTTGTTACTAAAATATTAATTTTGTCGATATACGATAATAATAAAAATCTAATCAATGAAAGAAACTGTAAATGTATTACTTAAGAAAAAAATGGTTTTTGAAGTTGAAGTAAACGGGCATAAAATTATTATAGATGCAGACAAGAAGGCTGGAGGAGGGAATAAAGGACCCAGGCCAAAACCATTAATGCTTGCTGCCCTTGGCGGATGTACAGCCATGGATGTAGTTTCTATTTTAAGGAAAATGAGAGTAAATTTCGTAGCAGTTAATGTAAAAGTTGATGGTGAATTGACGGAGGAACACCCAAGGCATTTCTATAAAATGCATGTAACATACGAATTTACAGGGAAGGACCTGCCTTTGGAGAAGCTGGAAAAAGCCGTAAATCTTTCACAAGACAGATATTGTGGCGTAAGTTATAGTTACGCGAAAGCAATGGAAATAACACACGAAATAAAAATAAAAGAGTCGGCAGTCGGCAATCGGCAGTCGGCAATTTAAAGACAAACTTTTTCTTATTTCCTCATCACCTCATCACCTCATCACCTCATCACCTCATTGGTCTTTTATTCTGCATCTTCCTTACTCAACTACTTAACTACTCAACTATTAAACCACTCAACTTTTTTATATAGAGGATTGAAACTGACTTAGAAAACGAACATCATTTTCAAAATATAAACGTAGATCGTTTACTTTATACTTAAGCTGGGCAATTCTTTCAACACCCATACCAAAAGCAAAACCGGTATATTTTTTGTTGTCTATGTTGCAATTTTCTAAAACATTAGGGTCAACCATTCCACAACCCAGAATTTCAACCCATCCGGTATGTTTACAGACAGCACAGCCTTTGCCGCCACATATTAAGCATGAAACATCCATTTCTGCAGAGGGTTCCGTAAAGGGGAAGTAAGACGGTCTTAAACGGATTTTAATGCCTTGACCGAACATTTCCTTTGCGAAATATAATAATGTCTGTTTAAGATCAGCAAAAGAGACATTGGTGTCAATATATAAGCCTTCAACCTGGTGAAAAATACAATGCGCCCTTGCACTTATTGCTTCATTGCGAAAGACCCTGCCCGGAGAAATAGTCCTGATCGGAGGTTTTGAATTTTCCATATCCCTGACCTGAACAGATGAGGTGTGAGTTCGAAGTAATATATCAAGATTATTACTGTTTTCAGATTCTTCTTTTTCTATAAAAAAAGTATCCTGCATATCACGGGCAGGATGTTCGGGAGGGAAATTTAATTTTGAAAAAACATGATTATCATCTTCAATTTCA
Organism: Bacteroidota bacterium; assembly: GCA_030618105.1. Classification (GTDB taxonomy): domain Bacteria; phylum Bacteroidota; class Bacteroidia; order Bacteroidales; family VadinHA17; genus JADFUQ01. The sequence continues at coordinate 47,711 of JAUXED010000001.1, forward strand.
GGACCTTCCGAAATTATAAAACCAATACGTGTAAAAATATCTATTATATTATTTCTTACAATAGATATGGGATGACGGGAACCAACAGAAAATGAATCTCCGGGAAGAGTTAAATCGATATTTGATACAGAATAAGATTTTTCTTCAAGGATAGTTTTTAAGCAGGTGAACTTTTCAATAGTTAAATTTTTAAGATCATTTATAAGTTTTCCATATTGACGTTTTTGATCAGGAGAAACAGACGCAAAATCAGAAAAGAGAAGAGAAATAAAACCTTTCTTCCCAAGAAAACGAACCCTGAAATTTTCCAGATCATTAATATTATCAGTAGTAAAACTATCAACCTCTGATTTTAATTTTTTTATTCTTTCCAGCATGATTTATGGATATAATTAGAAAAAGTGTTAAAGAAAGCTAAAACCAGGAACGAGACAACTTCATCTTATTAATAAAAACATCTACCAAAGGCTTGTCGCTGTCAGAAGTTTTTACACCGGCAATTTTGTCAATAATTTCAATACCTTCCAAAACCTCACCGAAAACAGTATAAGAATCATCAAGATGTGGTGTTCCGCCAAGAGATTTATAAACATCCCTTTGTTCGAAAGGGATAGAGAAAACCGGTAAATTTTTAATATCTTTTTGAAGACGAAGGGTCGCCACCTGTTGAATTTTAGCGTAATCAATTACCTCCTCATTAGCAAAAGCCTTTTCTTTTTCTTCATTGATATATTTAAAGAATAAAGTTTGTTTATTTTGATCGTTAATGCGCTTCTCAATTTGATCAAGTTCAACACCGGTAAAAATTTTGCCTTGAACTATATAAAATTGTGAACCGGAAGATTTTTTCTCAGGATTAACATTATCGCCTTCGCGGGCTGCAGCAATAACACCTTTTTTATGAAATAATGAAGGATTGAATTCAGCAGGAATAGTATATCCGGGACCATGATTCTCCTTTTCTTCCGGGGAAGAATTGGTTCTGGTAGCAGGATCGCCTGCCTGTATCATGAAATCGTTAATAACCCTGTGGAACAATTGTCCGTTATAATAACCTTCTTTAACAAGCTTAATAAAATTATCACGGTGTAAAGGAGTTTCGTTATAAAGCTTTATCCTGATAGTGCCCAGGGTTGTTTCAATAATAATAATTTTTTCTTTTGATCCGTTATGGGAAAAAGAACAGGAAGAAGAGAAAAAAAGGATAGTTAAAAATATTAAAAAAGCGAATACAAATCTTTTCATTATTTTTAAAGTTTCTATTTACAGTGCAAAATTAAGATATATTATTAATAATTAAGTTTTTATTTTGGAGCAAATACGCAAACTAGCCGGGCAAACTGCTATTTATGGTTTAGGAACAATTGTACCCAGGTTTCTGAACTATGCTCTTCTAACGCCTTTTTATACAAGGATATTTGAAACAGGAGAATATGGCATAGTAACAGAGCTATATGCATATATGGTAGTTTTGCTGGTTATTCTGACCTATGGAATGGAGACAGGATATTTCAGATTTGCTTCAAGGGAAAATCAGCCCGAAAAAGTTTATAGTACAGCCCTGGGCTCCATATTGATAACATCTTCATTATTCATTTTAGCAATTATCCTGTTTAACCAGCAGATTGCTGATGTAATGAAATATTATGATAACAAAGAATATATTTTGTTCTTTTCATTGATAATATCAATAGATGCCTGTACCGCAATCCCCTTTGCAAAACTAAGACGAGAAGAAAGGGGTTTAAGATTTGCCTTGATAAAAATTATTAATGTTGTTGTAATTATTGGATTGGCGTTGTTTTTCTATGTCTTGGCCCCAAAAATATATTCTAAAGACCCAAATGGTATAATAAATTTGATCTATTCACCGGAGGTGGGTGTTGGATATGTATTTATAGCAAATCTCATGGGTAGTATAGTAACAATTATACTCTTGTTACCTGAAATAATAGGTATTAGAATAAAAATAGATAAGGCACTATGGAAAAAAATGATAAAATACAGTTATCCATTGCTAATTGCCGGATTGGCAGGAACAATAAATGATGTTGTAGATAAAATAGCATTGAAACACCTGCTAACAGACCAAAATACAGCAATGAATCAACTTGGGATATACGGCGCAAGTTATAAAATAGGAGTAATAATGGCATTGTTTATACAAATGTTCCGGTATGCTTTTGAACCATTTGTTTTTGCAAATTCTAATGACAAAAATGCAAGAGAAATATATGCTGTAGTGATGAAGTATTTCGTATTTTTTGGATTGTTTATCTTTCTTGGAGTTATGTTTTATCTGGATATTATTGTAAAATTATTACTGGGAAATAATTTTATAGTAAGCCGGGCACTGGAAGTGGTACCAATAATTTTAATAGGGTATTTACTTTATGGAATTTTCGTAAATCTTTCTGTATGGTATAAGATAAATGAACTTACAAAATTTGGTGCGATTATTACAGGAGTAGGTGCATTAATTACGGTGGTTATAAATGTGAGCCTGGTACCTGTTTTTGGATATCATGCTTCTGCGTGGGCACATATTGCATGTTACCTCACAATGGTTATAATGTCTTATTTTATTGGCAAGAGATATTATAAAATACCTTATGAAACAGTAAAAATTATAATATATTTTGTGTTTGGACTGGCACTGTATTGGATTTCTAAAATAATAAGAACGGATAATGAAATGATTAATATAGTTATGAATACCGGGTTTTTGATACTGTTTGTTGTTGTTATTTCATGGAAAGAAAAAATAAAATGGAAAACAAAATAAGTGAGGAAATGAGGAGAAGAAAAACACGCTTTTATATAATGAAATGGGATTTTGCGAGGAACGAAGTGACGAAGCAATCTACCAAAACAACAAGAATAATAAATAAAAAATATTAGTCTTTAATAATAAAAGAAACGAATGATAATAAAAATAGTAAACAAATCAAATAATGAACTACCGGAGTATAGTACGGAACAATCTGCAGGAGTAGATCTAAGAGCAAGTATTTTAAAAAAGATTAATCTTAAACCGTTAGAAAGGACCCTGGTACCAACGGGATTATTTATTGAACTACCGGATAGATATGAGGCACAAATTCGACCGAGAAGCGGATTGGCAATAAAGAAAGGGATTACTGTATTGAATACACCCGGAACAATAGACGCTGATTACAGGGGAGAAATAATGGTAATTCTTATTAACCTGTCAAATGAAAATGTGGAAATAAATAATGGAGACAGAATATGTCAAATGGTTATTAACAGGCATGAGAAAGCAAGTTTTAAGGAGGTAAAAGTGCTAAATAAAACTAAAAGAGGAAAAGGCGGATTCGGACATACAGGAAGTAAATAAAGTATAAACAACCCGTTCTTCAGTTTGCCCGCCCGCCTGACCGGACGGGCAGGGACGGGCCGACTGCCGACTTAAAAACGAAATAATAATGAAGTTTATCATTTTAATGTTACAATATATGAAGAGAGAAAGGAAAATAGCATTTGGATTATTGATTTTAACTGTTTTGCTTACAGGATGCTTAGGAAAAGAGTATCCTAAAAAGACAAAGGGAGATGAAAAAGCAGTAAAGATTGAAGAAAGGGATACAGAATATAGATATTTTTTCGCTGAAGGGATAAAGCAAAAAATGCTTGGAAATTTAGGACAAGCAGTAAGATATTTTGAAAAGGCGATGGAGCTTAATAAAAAAAGTTCAGCTGGTTGTTATGAGTTATCAAGTATTTATACAATAACAAGAAATTATAACGAAGCAATTAAATATGCCGGAAGAGCGGAAAAACTGGACGAGAAGAATATTTGGTATAAATTACATCTTGGTAATTTATATCATATTACAAAAAAAGTTGATAGTACAATAGTAATATATGAAAAAATATGTGAAAATTACCCTGATAGAAATGATTTAGCTTTTAATCTAAGTGAATTATATAAAGAAAAGGGAGAAAAAGAAAAGGCATTAAGAATATATGAAAAATTAGAAGAGAGGGTTGGGATAAACAAACACGTGGGACTGGCGAAGGAAGATATTTATGAAAAAGAAGGAAAATTCGAATTGGCGAAAAATGAATTGGATAAATTGTTGAGAATATATAAAAATGATGTGAATATTATGGGTGTACTGGCAGAATTATATCATAATAACGGATATGATGATAAAGCAAAAGAGACATATGAAAAAATGTTAATGATTGAACCAGATAAATACAACACAAAGGTTTCATTATTAGGGTATTATAGAAAAAAGAATGAATACACAAAAGTTTTTGAAATTGTAAGAGAAATTATAGAAAATAGTGAGATAAAGGTTAATGAGAAAGTACAAATGATGTTGTCGTTCATATCAAACCAAGAGGAAATGAGAAACTATATAACAAATATTGAACTATTTATTAGAAAACTTGAAGAACAATACCCGGATGACCATAAAGTAAAAGCAATAGCTGCAGATTTGTGCATAAGGACAGGTAAATTGGAGGAAGCAAGAAACAAGTTAAAATATATAATAGAAAAGGGTAAAGGGAATATTGTTTTATGGGAGCAGTTTCTGCTAATTGAAAATAGCATGGGAAATTATTCAGAGCTTTATATGGAGAGTGAGAGAGCTATAAAAATTTACCCGGAAAGACCAACATTTTTTCTGTTAAAAGGAATTTCGGCAAGTGAGTTGAAGAAATATGAAATATCAATTAAAGCACTGGAAGAAGGGTTGAAATTCGTGAAAAATGACAATCAATTAATAATACAGTTTTATTTACTAATAGGAGATGGTTACAGAAGTATGGGTTTGCACAAGAAATCGGATGAAGCAATGGAAAAGGCTCTGGAAATTGATTCAGAAAACCAAATTGTATTAAATAATTATGCATACTATTTATCCGAGAGAGGGTGCCGGTTGAGGAAAGCCCTTAAAATGAGTGGTATATGTATAAAAACGGAGCCAATAAATGCAATATATTTAGATACATATGGTTGGATACTTTTTAAAATGGGCAAAACGAATGAGGCAAAAGTATATTTGGAAAAAGCAATGAATAATTCCGGGGTAAACGATCCGGAAATAACAGAACATTATGGAGATATACTTTATGAGATGAAAGAATATACAAGAGCTGCTGAAACCTGGAAAGATGCAATTATTTTGGGTGGAGAAAAGATAAAAATTGAAAAGAAAATTAATGAAGCGAAAGAAAAGAAAAAAGGTCAAAAGTCGAAGGGCCAAAGAGTAGAAGGAGTAAGAGATTAGAGGTGAGAATAGGGAGGGAACAGTTTTAACCAGAGTTTAAAGTTTGAAAAAGGATTTTGCGAGGAGCGAAGCGACGAAGCAATCTCACAAGAACAACTGGGATGCCAAAGCAATAGACTGTCTTGAACTTTACGAAAAGTCTTGAAAGATTGCTTCTCCGCCAGCTGGCGGATCGCAAAATCCGTATACTTTTTATGGTTTAAAGATATACATAAATTGTAAACGAAACATGAAATATAGGAAGATAAAAGCATTAATTATTTGTATATGTTTAATATATACAGGATTGCCGGGATGTAAAACTACAAAAAGCAGTGTTGGTTTATTTATTGAAAGCAATGAAGAAAGTGTAGAAAGGGTTAGGGAAAGTCTTATTGAAAACAAGATAGAGGTTAAAAATATTTGGGTAAAAAAATATAATTGTGAGATAAGAGAAAATTGGAAAAGAAAAGATTTTTATGGGGATATAAAAATTGTAAAAGGCGAAAAAATATTGATAACTGTTAAAAGCGGATTAGGAATAGAAACTGCAAGAGTATTGCTAACAAAAGATTCTGTGAAAATTGTTGATAGAATGAATAAGGAGGTTTTTTGTGGAGGGTATGAGGAAATGAAAAGATATTTTGGTTTGATAGATTGTTATAAAAAGGCAGAAGATTTAATGATAAGCAATAATTCGATTGTTATAGAAGAGATGGGAAATAAATACGGAAATAAATATGAAATAAAAAAGGGAGAGAAGAAGGATGAAATAATTATTAGTGAAAAAGGGGTCAAAACGACTGGAAATAAGCAATTTACTATAAGAGTGGATAATTACAATATAGTTGAATACAGCGAAGAAAATGGAAAAAATGAAATGCTGAAAGTTAATTATTTGAATTGGATTGATTTTGGAAAAATAAAATTTCCGGAAGAGTTAAAAATTGAAATACATAAAGGCGGTGAGAAAAGGATATCAATATTAAAGTATGAGAGAATTGAAATTGATGGAAAGATGAATACTAAATTCAGAATACCTGATGGATATAAAGTAATAAAATTATGATTTGGAAAAAGGATAGTAGATATTGGGGTATGTTATTGATATTGTGGGTCATAATGTTTGGGGGGGAATGTTTGTGCCAGGCAAGAAAAGAACTTGAAGAAGAAAGAGCGAAAACAATGAGGGAGATAGAATTAACAAATTTAATACTCAAAAAAACTGAAAAATCAAGAAAACAATCATTAAATCAGTTAATTATACTAAGACGAAAAATTGAAAACAGGAACAAATATGTAAATACGCTGGAAAAGGAAATAATTTTGGTTGATAAAAAGATTGAGGAAAATAGCTGGGTAATGAATTCACTGGAAAATGATTTAAAGAAAATAAAAAAGGAATATGAAAAAATAATTATTAGCAGCAATAAGAAATCTAAAAATCAGGATAATATTATATATTTTTTGGCATCAAAGAATTATGGACAGGCATACAGAAGAATAAAGTATTATCAGCAATATGCGGCATATAGAAAAAGGCAGGCAAAGAAAATTATAGCAATAAATAAAGTTCTGGAAATAAAGGAAGCCGAATTGGAAATGGAAAGAGATAAAAAGCAAGATCTATTAAGAATTAGGAAAACAGAAAAGGAAAAACTGAATGCAGAAAAAGATAAAAAAAACAGAATGGTTTTAAGCCTTAGGAAAAAGGAAAAAAAACTTAGGAATGAGATAAAGACAAGGGAAAGAATTTCAAGAGAGCTGGAGAAAGAAATAGTAAGAATAATTGAAGAAGAAAGAGAAAGGGAAAGAGGAAAAGGGATGTTGAAATTAACACCGGAGGAAGAAATTATTGCAATAAATTTTTCAAGTAATAAAGGAAAACTTCCATGGCCGGCGGAAAGAGGTGTTGTAATTGAAAAATTTGGAGAACATATGCATCCGGTATTAAAAAACGTAAGAATAAAAAATAACGGTATTGACATTGCAACAATTGATAAAGCGGAAATTAGAGCAATATTTGATGGAGAAGTAAGAAAAATTGTGGCAATAAAAGGAGCAAATAATACTGTATTGATAAAACATGGTAATTTCTTTTCGGTATATCAGAATTTGGTTGAAGTAAGTGTAAAAAAAGGAGATAAAGTAAAAACAAAACAAAAAATTGGAATAGTGTATTCTGATAAAGAATCAGAGAGAGGCAATGTGATTCATTTAGAAATATGGGAAAATAATGTTAAGATGAATCCTGAAACATGGATTGCAAAATAAAATGGTAAATTGTAACCCGAAGAGGAAAAAGAAAGTATAAAGAAAAGAGAGAAAACATTATGTAAAATGAGAAACGTGGTTAAAATAGCGTCAATAAAAGAAAACCTGAGAGAAATTGAGAAATTAATAGATGAATTTAATGAAATAGAGGAATTAAATGAAGGCCTGTATGGGAAAGTAATGCTTGCAACAATAGAAGCAGCAAATAATGCAATAGTACATGGAAACAAGCTTGATCCGGAGAAAGAAGTTAAAGTAGAAATAATAAAAAGAAAAGAAAGAATTGAAGTTTATATTGAAGACCAGGGAAATGGATTTGATTATATGAGAATTCCGGATCCGACAGCACCGGAAAACATTGAAAATATTCACGGAAGAGGTGTTTTTTTAATGAAGCAGTTGTCAGATGAAGTAAATTTTTATAAAAATGGAACTAAAGTGCAGATACTGTTTAAAATATAGTAACTCACGACTCACGACTCAAGATTCTACAATTTTAGTCACTTCTTTTATTAGTCACTGAATAGTTGCAAAATATAAATTGATGGAAATTTTTTTTCATAACGAAGATGTTAAAATTGAAGTAAAAGAAAAAGAGAGAATTAGGAAATGGATAGAGGATACAGTAAAAAGTGAAGGAAAAAAAGGAGAAACAATAAATATAATTCTTACAAGCAATAGTAATATACTGTCTTTAAATAAAAAGTATCTGAACAGAAACTATATGACGGATATTATTGCTTTCAATTATAACAGGGAGAACATTATATCAGGAGACCTGTTTCTGAACCCGGATACAATTAAGAAAAATGCGAAAAAATATAAAACAATATTTGCAGAAGAAATTAACAGGGTTATTATTCATGGAGTTCTGCACCTGATTGGTTATGATGATAAGAAAGAGGAGGAGAAAAAAGTGATGAGAGAAAAGGAGAATTTTTACCTGGATAGATTTTAGACACTTCCTGAGCTTACCTATAGAAGAAAAGAATAAATTTGTAAATGTTTTATTCAATCTTAGAAATCAAACTTCTTTGTTGTTGGTCATTATTTTTTGTTAAAAATGATATATATTGTTGGAATACTGGAATATTGGAATGTTTGTAATAGTAATCCATTTTCTTATCATCATTAAACTATTCAATTTTTCCATATTTCCTTTAATTGATTTTAGCTGGTTGTTATTAGGCGGCAAGAATAATAATATAGGATAATGAAAGAATATGATGTAATTGTTATTGGAGGGGGACATGCGGGTTGTGAAGCAGCAGCATCAGCAGCAAATATGGGTTCTGAGGTGTTGCTGATTACAATGGATATGACAAAAATTGCAGAAATGTCATGCAATCCGGCTATGGGAGGGATTGCAAAAGGACAAATAATTAGGGAGATAGATGCTTTGGGAGGGTATAGTGGAATAGTTACTGATGAAAGCATGATACAGTTCCGAATGCTTAACAGGTCGAAAGGTCCGGCAATGTGGAGCCCAAGGGCACAAAACGACAGAATGAAATTTACGAAAATTTGGAGGGAGAAACTTGAAGGAATTGAAAACCTGGATTTTTGGCAGGATACTGTAGAAATAATTATGATAAAAAATAACAAGGTTGTTGGTGTAAAGACAAATATGGGAAGGGCAATAAAAGGGCAAAGTGTTATTATTACAAGCGGGACGTTTATGAATGGAATTATGTATGTTGGAAAAGTGAGAAATAAGGGAGGAAGAGCCTCAGAACCTGCATCATATGGATTGTCAAAGCAATTAATGAATATTGGTTTTGAGGTTGGAAGAATGAAAACAGGAACACCGGCAAGAATTGATGGAAGAACGATAAATTTTAAAAAATTAAAGGAGCAAAAAGGAGATGGAGAAGGGAAATGTTTTTCATTTATGAATGATAAAGTTGTTATAGGAAATGAAAAAAGCTGCTTTATTACATATACAAACAAGGAAGTTCATAATATTCTTAATAGAGGTCTTATGGATTCGCCTTTATATGATGGTTCGATAAAAAGTATTGGACCAAGGTATTGTCCGAGTATAGAAGGAAAAATAGTAACATTTGCGGGGAAAGATATGCATCAGTTATTCCTTGAACCGGAAGGAGAAAATACTGTAGAATATTATATTAACGGGTTTTCGTCCAGTTTATCAGTGGAAATACAATATGAAGCAATGAAAAAAATCGAAGGACTGGAAAAAGTAAAAATATTCAGACCGGGCTATGCAATAGAATATGATTACTTTCCACCAACACAAATAAAACATACACTGGAGACGAAAAGAATAGAGAACCTCTATTTTGCCGGACAGGTAAATGGAACAACGGGATATGAAGAGGCTGGTGCACAGGGTTTAATGGCAGGAATAAATGCTCATTTAAAGTTAAATAACAAAGAAGAAATAATTCTTAAACGTAACGAAGCTTATATAGGAGTACTTATTGACGACCTTATTACAAAGGGAGTTGATGAACCATACAGAATGTTTACATCAAGAGCAGAGTACAGAATTTTGTTAAGACAAGATAATGCTGATAAAAGACTTACAGGTATAGGATATAAAATTGGGTTGGCATCTGAAGAAAGAATGGAAAAAGTAAGGAAAAAGTATAAAGAAAGAGATGAAGTAATTAAATGGATTAAAAAGGAATCAATAAGACCGGAAGAAATAAACAAGATATTAGAAAAGCACGGAACAAGAAAAATTAAGCAAAGCAGAAAACTGGATCAAATATTATTAAGACCGGAAATTAAAATTAATGACCTGGAAAAGGGATTAGAAAAAGTTAAAAAGAGATTTGGTGAAATAGGTGTAATGAAAGAGGAGATATTAGAATCAGCAGAAATTGAGATTAAATATGAAGGTTACATTGAAAGAGAAGACAAAATTGCAAAAAAGATACAACGGCTGGAAAATATAAAATTGAAAGGAGAAATTAATTATAATGAAATGTTATCAATATCGACAGAGGGCAGGCAAAAACTTTCAAAAATCAGACCGGAGACAATTGGACAAGCATCAAGAATAAGTGGTGTATCTCCTTCGGATATTAATGTATTGCTCGTATTTATGGGAAGGTGAAGAAGTAAGAAGTAAGAAGTAAGTAGTATGTAGTAAGATGTCACGTGAGAAGGCGATAAGGCAAAGGCTTTCTATTTGTTCCACGTGGAACATGTTTTGGTTTTAGTAAATATGTATTTTAACTTTTAACTTTATAACTTTATAACTTTTAACTTCATTGTGTTCCACGTGGAACATTATTAATATAGCATGAAAGAAAAAAAATATTTATTATTTGGGAAATTAGTTGATCCGGTAAACAGAACGATACTGAATGCTGGTATTTCTGTGGAAAACGGGAAAATAGCAAAAATAGAGTCTGTTAAAGAGCAAAGCGGAAAATATATTCTGCCTGGTTTTGTTGATGCTCATGTGCATATTGAAAGCTCAATGCTTACTCCGGGTGAGTTTGCCCGACTGGCGGTCAGACACGGAACAGTTGCAACAGTGTCAGATCCACACGAAATAGCAAATGTGTGCGGGAAAGAGGGATTGAGATTCATGATTGAGGATGGAAAAACGGTGCCGTTGAAATTTCATTTTGGGGTACCGTCATGTGTTCCGGCTACAGATTTTGAAACATCAGGTGCAACTCTGAATGCTGAAATTGTTGGTGAGCTGTTAAAAAGCGATGATTATTTTTTCCTGGCCGAGATGATGAACTTCCCGGGGGTAATAGATAATGATACGGAGGTTTGGGGAAAGATAAGAACTGCAATAAAGTTAAACAAACCCATTGATGGGCATGCGCCGGGAGTTACAGGTGAAAGATTAAAAAAATATGCTGGTGCAAACATCTCTACTGATCACGAATGTTCAACTATTGATGAAGCTATTGAAAAAATTGAGAATGGAATTAAAATACAGATAAGGGAAGGTAGTGCAGCAAAAAACTTTAATGCTCTCTGTTCTTTAATAAAAAAGTATCCTGAAAAGGTTATGTTATGTACTGATGATTGCCATCCTGACGATCTGGTAAAAGGACATATTAACCTGCTTATTAAAAGAGGTCTTGAAAAGGGGATTGACCTGTTTGACCTGCTGACAGCTGCTTGTGTTAACCCGGTTAAACATTACAATCTGAATATAGGATTACTGCAGACTGGAGATCCTGCTGACTTTATCATTGTAGATAATCTGAATGATTTCAATATCCTTGAAACATATATTAACGGAAAAAAAGTATATGATAACGCAAAAATTTTATTTGAATATAAAACAGATAAGCAGGTTAATAATTTCAAAAGGAAGGAAATATTGAAAAATGATCTGCTGGTAAAAGATAAAGGAAAGAATATAAGGGTTATTAAGTGTTTTGACGGACAATTATTTACTAACTCAATAGTGGTAAAACCAAATACCAGGAGCGGGCATGTAATTCCGGATGTTGAAAATGATATATTGAAACTTGTTGTTGTAAACCGTTACAATAATTCCGAACTTGCAATTGGATTTATTCATGGCATTGGATTTAAAGATGGTGCTGTGGCTCAAAGCATTGCTCACGACAGTCATAATATTATTGCTGTAGGAGCAAATGATAAAGATTTGCTAAAAGCGATAAATACAGTAATTTCTTTAAAAGGTGGTATTGCAATTAGTGAAAATGGAAATATTCATCAATTACCTCTGGAAATTGCCGGATTAATGTCTTCTGAAAGCGGAGAAAAAACAGCTTTAAGGTATGCTGAACTAAACGAATTAGCAAAATCCCTGGGATCTTCATTCAAATCACCCTTAATGACACTCTCGTTTATGGCTCTTTTAGTTATTCCTGAACTAAAACTGAGCGATAAAGGTCTTTTTGATGTTAACGCTTTTTCACCGGTATCATTGTTTGTTGAATAATGAGCAGAAAGTAAGGAATAGAAATATAGATTTTTCCTCTTGCAAGGCTATTTAAAAAATGAGTAATGAATACAGTTCTTTTCTTTGTGGAACTCTGTATTTTCTTTGTGGTCCTTTGTGTAATAACTATTTAAGAGCTAGCCACAGAGAAACACAAACCTGCCCGCCGCTTTGCTTTGGCAGGCGGGGAAGTCACAAAGAGCCACAAAGACTTTTCAAACTGAGTTCAAAGTTCAAAGTTAACCCGCAACTCGTAACCCGAAACTCTTTTACACTGCAACACAATTACTAAACTCTTTTATTCTTAAACTTATAAACCTCTCAACTTATAAACTATTCAACACCTCATCACCTCATCACCCATATTACATAAATTTACTACATTTCGGGAATGATACGGTCAGAAAATAAATCTGCACATATTGAATCTCTGCTATCGGTAATGCCTGGTAAGCCCGGTGTATACCAGTATTTTGATAATAATGGTATTTTGATATATGTTGGGAAGGCAAAAAATCTGAAAAAGCGGGTTTCTTCATATTTTACCGGGAGAAACTATGGTAAAACGAAGATCCTGGTCAGTAAAATTGCTGAAATAAAACATATTGTTGTTGATTGTGAAGCAGATGCATTATTGCTTGAAAACAACCTGATTAAGAAATACCAGCCCAGGTATAATATAATGCTTAAGGACGATAAAACTTTCCCATGGATATGTATTAAAAATGAACCTTTTCCAAGGGTTTTTTCTACAAGGAATATTATTCATGACGGATCAGATTATTTCGGTCCGTATACTACCGGAGGAATGGTAAAAACTTTATTGGAACTAATAAAAAAGCTATATCCGCTCAGAACATGTTCCTATAAACTTACTCCGGAAAACATTAAAAAAAGAAAAATAAAAGTTTGTCTTGAATATCACCTTGGGAATTGTAAAGGTCCTTGCGAGGGCTTACAAAGTGAAGAAAAATATGAAAAATTGATTAAACAAGTGAAAAATATCCTGAAGGGAAATATTCAGGAAGTTATCGGATACCTGAAGAAGTTAATGGATGAATATGCAACCGGATTAAAATATGAAAGGGCGGCTATTATAAAAGAAAAAATTAAAACGCTTGAGAAATACCGGAGCCGTTCAACTATTGTTAGTTTACGCATCAAAGATGTGGATGTTTTTTCAATAATTGATGATAAAAAGCGTGCATATGTTAATTATTTAAAAGTGATAAAAGGAGCAGTAATTCAGTCACATACGGTAGAAATCAAGAAAAAACTTGAAGAGACAAAAGAGGAAATATTGCCGATAGTTATTATTGATATAAGAAAGCGTTTTTCGAGTAAAGCAAAAGAAATAATTCTGCCATTTATCCCGGAGATTGAACTTAAAGAGGCAAATGTTATTGTTCCTCAAAGAGGTGATAAGAAGAAATTGCTGGATCTTTCAAAAAGAAATGCATGGTATTATCGAAGAGGGATTCAAAAACTTTTGGAAGGAAGCAAAAAGTCAGTACGCCAGGAAAAGAAACTGGAACAATTACAAAAAGACCTGAGAATAAAAAAATTACCAATACATATAGAGTGTTTTGATAATTCAAATATTCAGGGAACAAGTCCTGTAGCAGCTTGTGTAGTGTTCAAAAACGGGATGCCTTTAAAACGGGAATACAGGCATTATAATATTAAGACTGTGCAGGGGGCAAATGATTATGCTTCAATGGGCGAGGTGGTATATCGAAGGTACAGCAGGTTATTAAACGAAAATAAATCACTGCCTCAATTGGTTATAATTGATGGCGGGAAAGGTCAGTTAAATGCAGCAGTTGAAAGTCTGGATAAACTAAATATTAAAAAACAACTTACAATAATTGGAATAGCAAAACGACTGGAAGAAATATTTTTTCCATCTGATCCGGTTCCTCTCTATCTTGACAAAAATTCATATTCGTTAAAAATTATCCAGAATCTGAGAAATGAAGCACACCGGTTCGGAATCTCATTTCACCGGCAAAAACGATCAAATAAATTTTTGGGATCAGAAATTGATCAGATAAAAGGAATTGGTCCGGAGACTTTAAAAAAACTATTTGAAAAATTTAAAAGTGTTGACCGGATAAAAAAAGCCGGTAGTGAAGAATTGAAAAAACTTGTTGGTAAGGCAAAAACAAAGATTTTAATGGAATATTTAAAAAACTATCCTGGATCAGGGAAAAGTTAAGCAAAACAACATGCCCTGTAATATATTAATAATCAGCCAGCAATACTGTATTTCATGTGTTTTTGAGCTTGTTTCCTTGTAATATATATTTTTTCTATTCTAATACCCTGTGTAAATGCTAAGGAGGAAAGGAAGTGAAGAGAATTAAAAATTAGAAATTTGAAATTAAAAAGTGAAGAGGAGGAAATGTGGAGATGGGGAAATGAGGAAATGAGGAGATGAGGAAATAGGATAAAGAAGTTTCATCCCTTGGTAAATAAAATGTTTTAAGATCGCAAATTGCTGCCTTAAAGGAATAAAATATTTTTAATACCGGAATCAGGAGAGTATATAATTAAATAGCGTAATTTTATTTATACTTGTATTGAAATATTCACTTTCCCACCTAATCCCTTCTCAACAATGTCAAAGAGAGTTTTTAGTGTAATGTTGCTTCCATCATTTTCTACACGTGATATATAACTTCTCTTTTTTGAAATGATTTCAGCAAGATCCTCTTGTGTCAGGTTCTTTTTCTGTCGAGCTTTCCGCAACAATATTCCTATTTTAAATGCATCAAATTCTCTGTCAAGTTCATCTCTAAGAGCAGTCCCTTTCTTCCCGAATTGTTCGTCTTTAATTTGTGACCAGGTTTTAATATTTCCATTTTTCTTTTTCATTGCTTTTTCTCCTTGTAAATATTCGTTCATTAATTTAACTGCTTTATTAATTTCCTTCTGAGGAGCTTTTGAAGAATTTTATAAATTTTCGCTTTTACTTTGGCCGGTTGAGCTTTAAGAAAGTTCTCAAAATAATGTTTGTACGCAACAATCTGTCGTATCTTATTCAATTCAATAAGTTTAATACAAATGTAACTTAAAAGTTACGATTCAACAAGGATTATTTTAACTTTTTTAATTTCTCAAATTTTCCAAAACCCCGTCAGCGGTTATAAACCCTGACGGTGGTTAGGTATAAAAAACACGGGTTTGATTTAAAATAACAGGAATTATATATTATTTGGGTTTATTGGTAAGTGATTGAAAATAAAATTGAAAATCAAGCCGTATTTCTAATATGTAGTTTAAATACATTAAAAAATAATATAGAATGTTGTTTTGAAACAACAAAATATTAATATATTTGCATTATGTAAAATGCAATATTATGGAAAAGCTTTTTGAAAAAGCATTAAAAAAAACAAAATCTGTTTCTCTTAAATTCAAAAGATATCTTTTTGATGAAATAGATTGGAACAGCAGGCTTATAGGAATTAAAGGGGCTCGTGGCACAGGTAAAACAACTATTTTAATCCAGAAATTAAAGAGTGTTTTTAGTGATAATTATGTTGCTCTTTATATAAGCATGGATGATATTTATTTCTCAGCGAATAAACTGATTGATTTAACGGACACATTTGTAAAAAATGGTGGAAAGTTCCTGTTTATTGACGAGGTTCATAAATATAAAAACTGGTCACAGGAATTGAAAAATATATATGATGACCATCCTGAACTTTCAGTTGTTTTTACCAGTTCATCTGCCCTTGAAATTCATAAAGGAGAATATGATTTAAGCAGGCGTGCAATTATTTATAATTTGCACGAATTATCGCTGAGAGAGTATATAAACTTGAGCCTTGGTATGCAGTTGCCTGTTTTTTCTTTGAATGATATCTTAGAAAAACATATAGGGTTAAGCGGCGAAATAAATCAGTTGGTAAAACCTATTGTATTATTTAATGAATTTATTCAATATGGAGCGTATCCATTTATTAATGAGGGGAAAATGAAATATTATGAACGACTTGAAACCATAATTAATCTGATTATTGAGATCGATCTACAATCAATAACAGATATTGAATACCAGACGATCCTTAAAATTAAAAAACTTTTATTTATAATATCCGGGATTGTTCCATTTAAACCTAATATTGCTGAACTTAGCCGAAAAGTAGGAACTACACGCGATGTATTATTAAAATACCTGAATTATCTGAATCGTGCTAATTTAATTCTATCATTACATTCCGATACAAAAGGTATAAGTTACATGGCTAAACCTGAAAAGATTTTCTTAAACAATACAACACTTATGTATGCATTGAACCAGAATAATATAAATTTAGGAAGCATTAGGGAAACATTTTTTGCAAATCAACTGGTTTGCAAACACACGCTTACTTATCCTAAAAAAGGAGATTTTATAATTGATGGTAAATATATAGTTGAGATTGGGGGTAAAAACAAGTCAAACGAACAAATTAAAGGAATACCAAATTCTTTTATTGCTGCCGATGGGATTGAATATGGATTTAACAATAAAATTCCGCTCTGGTTATTTGGGTTTTTATATTAAACCCGCATAAGTGAAAACCTACCCAGCACCCAGCACCCAGTACCCAGTACCCAGTACCCAGTACCTAAATTACTTAACTCTGCAGGTAGTGTACAAGGCAAGTTTTTGCAAAGAAGACCTTGACTCGCTTTCAGGAAATTCATTTAAAATATCAAGCGCTTTGTTTTTATATTCATGCATTTTTTCTTTTGAATACTCCATACCTCTATTATCCCTGACGAAACGAATTACTTCATTAACCTTGACAGACTTCTTGTTATGATGTCTTACAAGTCTGAGCATCTTTCTCCTTTGGGCCGGATTAGTGTTTTTCAGAGCATGGATCAAAGGAAGTGTAAGTTTTTTCTCTTTGATATCATTCCCGGTTGGCTTACCCAAAAGTCCATTTTTCTCATAATCAAACAGATCGTCCCTGATCTGAAACGCAATTCCTATATATTCTCCAAATTGCTTCATTTTACTGATGGCTTCAGGATCATCTGTTACCGATTTGGTCCCGGAAGCACAACAGGCAGCAATAAGAGCAGCAGTTTTTTTACGGATTATTTCAAAATACTCATCTTCGGTAATATTTAACTTTCGGGATTTTTGTATCTGTAATAATTCACCTTCACTCATCTCCTTTACCGCGAAAGAAACAATCTCAAGAATTTCATAATCCTTGTTTTTTACTGATAAAAGTAATCCTTTTGCTAACAGGTAATCTCCAAGCAAAACAGCTACTTTTGATTTCCATAGGGCATTTATTGAAAAAAACCCTCTCCTTTCAAATGATTCATCCACCACATCATCATGCACGAGTGTTGCAGTATGAAGAAGTTCAATAAGAGCTGCCGCAGTAAAACTGGATTCATTTATATCGCCTGATAATTTAGCTGAAAGAAAAACAAACATTGGTCTCATTTGTTTTCCCTTCCTTCTTAGGATATAGTTTGTGATAATACTAAGAAGCGGCACCTTGCTTTTCATAATTGTGTTGAAATAACCGGAGAACCGCTTCATTTCTGTTTCTATGGGCGCTCTTATTTCCTTAACTGCAGACATACAAATGTTTATGATATCATACCTGCCGGCATAAACCTATTTATAGATAAAACAAAAGGCAAAAATAACAGGTGTCAAAAGGTGAATTAATTTTATTTGCTCAAAGATAGGAAAATATATATTAGTCGGTTTTAGGTCAGTAATTTATTGTAACGGAAGTTTAAAAATGCATAATAAATATACTGATTTTGCGATCCGCCGGTTAGCGGAGAAGCAATCTTTCATGACTTTTCGTAAACCAGGGATTCTCCCGGAAACCATAAATATGATAACTCTCGTTGTTTTAGAATTAACATATGTATATATTTGTTAATCCTGCATATGTAAATATATAGAAAGTATGAAAATAAAAGATTTATCCTCTGAACAGCTTGAAAGAGCAGCTAATATGTTGAAAGCAATTGCCCATCCGATGAGAATAGCAATTCTAAATTATCTGGATGACGGAAAGAAACTTAATGTTACAGAGATTCATGAACTGCTTAATATTGAACAATCTACAACTTCTCATCATCTGGGTATTTTGAAAGATAAAGGAGTTTTATCATCCCGGCGACAAGGCAAATACACCTATTATTACCTGAAGTACGATAATATTGCGAATATTATAGAATGCGTAAATAAATGTTCCGGGTGAAGAAAAAGTTGAGTAGTTGAGTGGTTGAGTAAGGTGAGTAAGGAAGAAAGAAAAAGTTGAGTAGTTGAGTGGTTGAGTAAGGAAGAAAGAATAAAAGAAGTTATATATTGGAAAGAGTAAATATTTCAGGAATATAGGGAAAAAATTATGGCTATAGTACGTGTTACAAAGGAATTCCGTTTTGAAATGGCTCATGCCTTGTGGAATTATGACGGACCATGCAGAAATATTCACGGGCATTCATACAAATTGCTGGTAACCGTAAAGGGCGAGCCGTTAAATGACCCTGGTAAACCCAAGCATGGAATGATAATTGACTTTGGTGACCTGAAAAAGATTGTAAAAAGCATAATTATAAACAGGTTTGATCATACAGTTGTTGTTAATAAACAAGCACCATATGAAATGTTACAGAAAATGGGGCAAATGTTTGAAAAATATGAGGTAATGGATTTCCAGCCAACCTGTGAGAAACTTGTTATATATTTTGCTGATAAAATTAAAGAGAAATTACCTGAAAGCGCACAACTTCAGCGACTTAGATTGTATGAAACGACAACATCATTTGCAGAATGGTACGAGGAGGATAATAAATAAAGGCAGAAGGCAGAAGGCAAAAGAGAAGAAAGAAGAAGTAAGAAGTAGGGAGTAAGGAGACAGCCTCATCACCTCATTTCCCCATTACCTCATCACCTTATTACTTCACTGCAACACAATTTATATTAAAACACAAACAATGACTGGTAATAAAAAGCTTTTTCTTCTTGATGCTTATGCATTGATATACAGAGCATATTATGCATTTATCCATAATCCTGTAATAACATCAAAAGGATTAAATACTTCTGCAATTTATGGATTTGTTAATACATTAAATGATATAATTAAAAACCAGACACCATCACATATCGCAGTGGTTTTTGATCCTCCTTCTCCTACATTCAGACACAAAATGTATAATGAATACAAAGCCAACAGGGAAGCGACTCCTGAAGATATTAAGAAATCGGTTCCGTATATAAAAAAAGTAATTTCAGCTTATAATATACCGATTCTGGAAGTGGAAGGATATGAAGCAGATGACACTATCGGAACGATTGCAAAAAAAGCAGAAAGTAAGGGTTTTAAGGTTTATATGATGACTCCGGATAAGGATTTTGCACAGCTTGTGTCTGAAAATATTTTTATTTATAAACCTGGAAGAGGCGGAGATAAAGCTGTTATTTGGGATAAGGAAAAAGTCAGAGAGAAATTTATGGTAGAGAGCCCGGAACAGGTAATTGAAGTGCTTGCTCTTTGGGGTGATGCTTCAGATAATATACCCGGAGCCCCGGGGATAGGAGAAAAAACGTCAAAAAAGCTTATATCAAAATATGGCTCAATAGATGAGATATTCAAAAATATTGAACACTTTAAAGGAAAGCAAAAAGAGAACCTGATTGAATACAGGGAACAGATTGAATTATCCAGGAAGTTGGTTGAAATCCCATTGGATGTTCCGGTTGATTTCGATGAGGAAGCAATGAAATCCAAAGATCCGGACAAGGAAAAACTCCAGGAAATATTTCAGGAACTGGAATTCAAAAGTTTCCTTTTCCGGTTGAATAATGGGATTGAAATACCGGCAAAAAAAGAAGAAATAGCAGCACAGGGATCATTGTTTTCCGGACCTGATACAGGAATAGAGAAAACAGGTAATCTCAGGAAAAACATTAAGTCAACCCCGCATAATTATATTTTGGTTGATACATCCGAAAAACAAGATGCGCTTATAAGCAAACTAAATAAACAAAACCGGTTTTGTTTTGATACTGAAACAACAGGATTGGATACTGTTAAAGATGAACTGGTTGGTATTTCTTTTTGTTGTGAAAGTCATGAAGCATATTGGCTCCCTGTGGAAAGCGATAAAAAGATATCTGAAAAAGTACTTGAGAAATTCAAACCGGTATTTGAAAACGAAAAGATTGAAAAAATAGGTCAGAACCTGAAATTTGATATAAAGGTTTTACGGAAAAGGGGAATTGTTGTGAAGGGTGTTTTATTTGATACAATGATTGCACATTATCTTATTAAACCCGAAGGAAGACACGGACTGAACGATCTGGCAGAGGACTATCTGAATTATACTCCTGTTAAAATTGAAGAATTGATAGGGGTAAAAGGGAAAAATCAGGCGAATATGCGATTAGTACCACAGGAAAAAATTAAGGAATATGCAGCGGAAGATGCAGATCTGACATGGCAGATAAAAGAAATTCTTGAAAAGGAACTTAAAGAAAAAAACCTTGAAACACTTGCCGGAAAAATTGAAATGCCACTGATATATGTATTATGTGACATGGAAATGGAAGGATTTAAAGTAAATGTTGATGTGTTGAAAAAATACTCAGTAATATTAAAAACTGAATTGCTGGATATTCAGACCAGGATCTATAAACTTGCTGATACGGAATTCAATATTTCCTCTCCGAAACAACTGGGCGAAATATTGTTTAATAAAATGAAAATTGATTCCAAAGCAAAAAGAACAAAAACAGGACAATATTCTACAAGCGAGGATGTACTTCAAAGACTAACCGATAAACATGAAATAGTTTCCAAAGTATTAGAATTCAGGTCAGTTAGCAAATTGCTTTCCACTTATGTTGAAAAACTTCCGGAGTTAAAAAATAGTGAAACCGGGAAAATTCATTCTTCTTTCAACCAAACAATTACAGCTACGGGACGCTTGAGTTCCAATAACCCGAATTTACAGAATATCCCGATAAGGGAAGACAGAGGCAGGGAGATAAGGAAAGCATTTATCCCCTCGGATGTACAACATATTCTGATCTCGGCTGATTATTCACAGATAGAGTTAAGATTAATGGCACATATGAGTGGCGATAAAAATATGATTGAGGCTTTTAATGCAGGTGAAGATATTCATGTCTCTACAGCAGCAAAAATATATAGAATTTCACAAGGGGATGTTACAAAAGAAATACGCGGAAGAGCAAAAACCGCTAATTTTGGTATCATATATGGAATTTCTGCTTTTGGACTAAGCCGGAGGATGAATTTGTCTCTGTCTGATGCTAAGGAATTTATAGAGGAGTATTTTAAAACTTATCCGGGGGTTAAAAAATATATGGACGAGAGCATAAAAGGAGCAAGGGAAAAGGGATATGTGCAAACCATTATGGGCAGAAAAAGATATCTTCCTGATATACTATCACGTAATTCTGTTGTAAGGGGATTTGCAGAGAGAAATGCAATAAATGCACCTATTCAGGGATCTGCAGCTGATATTATCAAAATAGCAATGATCAATATTCACAACAGGATAGAGGAAAAACAATTGAAATCCGGAATGATATTACAGGTTCATGACGAACTGGTTTTTGATGTCCCGGAAAAAGAAATTGATGTACTTAGTGATATTGTGGTTAATGAAATGCAGAATGCTGTAAAGCTGGATGTGCCTCTTACAGTTGAATGGGGTACAGGAAGAAACTGGCTTGAAGCACACTGATGAAGAAGTAGGAAGTAAGAAGTAAGTAGTAAATAGGAAGAAAGAGGTGATGAGGTGATGAAGAGAAGAGGTGATGAGGTGATGAAGAGAAGAGGTGATGAGGTGATGAGGTGATGTGGTGTGAAGATCAAAATAACTAAAATTTTAGGCCAATCTCATTATACTTTGCATTTTTGATGACTGTCGACTGCCGACTGTGGACTGCCGATTGCCGACTTATTTTTATTGATCAGAAGGATTGAGAATGGCAGTGTATATGTTTTTATCTTCAAGTAGTTCACATGCTTTTTCTATTTGTTTATCATAAGCCAGTGAAGACTGTATCATACCGGAACGGTAATAATAGCGGTCAACAATAAATTCTTCAAGAAGAATTTTAATCTCCTTGCTAAAGGTATTCATGTCCTGTTCAAGATTGTGCGAAAGTTTTTTTGAAAGCGCTGTGAATTCATTCTCGGAAAGCTGGTAATATTTTTCTTTTTTTGCAGTTTCTTCCAGCGTACGTAATACCTGTTCGGTTTTAGTTTTATAATTAAAGTTTTGATCTTTAACAAAAGCGATAAAATCAAGATAAATATCGTCAGTAAGCTCAAAATCACCAGGAGGAAGTAGTGAATCGTGTGTTAAATAATAGCGGGTTGAAAAGTCGAAAAACAAAAAACCGGTAAAAAGTTCAATAGTAAGCTGGCTATAATTATCCTTTTTAATTTCAATATCAGGAGAAATACCACCGCCGTCATAAACCAATCGACCATTTTTGGTTTTATATTCTGAAATCAGGGAATCCGGTATATGACCAACGCTTCCGTCCTCATTACGATTGGAGTAATCCAGCGCCTGGATACAACGCCCGCTGGGGATATAATACTTTGCTGTTGTCACCTTAAGTCTTGAATTATAGCTTAAAGGACGGGTGGTTTGAACAAGACCCTTTCCAAAGGTACGGGTACCGACAATTACTGCCCTGTCAATATCCTGAAGAGCGCCGGCAACGATTTCTGATGCTGATGCAGAACCCCGGTCTACAAGAACAACAAGGGGTGTTTGAGTATCAACCGGAAGATTCCTTGCCCTGTATGTTTCATCGAATTGTTTTACCTTGCCTCTGGTACTGACTATTTCCTGTCCTTTGTCAACAAAAAGATTTGAAACGTTAACTGCCTCGATAAGTAAACCACCCGGATTTCCTCGCAAATCAAGAATTAACGATTTTAAAGAATATGTTTTTTTAAGATCAGAAAGAGCGTTTTTAACATCTTTAAAGCAGTCCTGTGTGAAGTTTGAAAGACGGATATAGCCAATATTCTCATTCAGCATACCATAATAAGGAACACCGGTGATATGGATTTTTTTGCGGATAAGAGTAAATGTAAAGGGTTCATCAATTCCATATCGTTTAATGGTTACTCCAACTTCGGTGTCAGGCAGGCCTTTTAACAGGTCACTTACTTTGTGAAGAGCCAATCCCTCAATAGATTTACTATCTATCTCCCGGATAATATCTCCGGCTTTCAGTCCTGCTAAATCTGCCGGGAAATCTTTATATATCTCAGAAATAACAGCAAAATCACCACTTTTCCTGATTAACGAACCAATACCTCCGTATTTACCTGTTGTTGCAAAATTAAAATCGTCAATACCTGATTCTGGAATATAAACAGTGTAAGGATCAAGTGATTGGAGCATTTCATTAATACTTATTTCAATCAGTTTTTCCGGTTCAATATCATCGACATAAAAGACATTAAGCTCACGGAAGAGGGAATAATAAATATCAAGATTTTTTAAAAGCTTAAAATCCCTGTCTTCATTAAATGAAACAAGACCGGCAGTAAACGCGATGACAATAAGTGTAATAATCCCTGCTTTCTTAAATCCAATCCGTGTTAGTTTCATATGTTTATTATTTAGCAATATTTTTATTTTCAATAGTAAGTATTTTTGGAATACTGGAATGCTCGATAAAGTCATCTATTTCTTCCCATTTTTCCACTATTCCATTATTCTAATTAATACTTAATTATTCTCCTGTGGATCAAAATTTTTATTATCGATGTTTCATCTGTCTGAAATTTGTTTTATATCTGTTTATATAAAAACGGAGCAAAGATAAAAATCATTTCTTTATGAAAGAGAATTGATCAGGAACCGGGTCATAACCATGACCACCCCATGGATTACAACTAATTATTCTTCTAATTGCAAGCCAGCTTCCTTTAAGTGGGCCATGCTTTTTAAGTGCATCGATGCTATATGCTGAGCAAGAAGGTGTATACCGGCATGAGGAAGGAAATAACGGTGAAATTAACCGCTGGTAGATTTTTACTGATCCAATGAGTATATTAATTATTAATGTTCTCATAGGGTTTTAATGAAATATTGAAATGAGGATATAATACCTTTTTCAATTGAATGATAATCAGCAATTTGTTTTTCACGGTATACGATAATAAAAATAAGTCCAATATTTTTACTCTCCAGAAAGTCATAAAGTTCATATTTGTTAAGACGATATGCCTCAAGGGTTCTTCTTTTGATAATATTCCTGTCAATAGCACGCTTAAATAACTTTTTCGATACACTGACAGCTACTTGAGCGGGATACTTTTCTTCCGGATTTGTTTTTTTCCAGATAATAAGAAAGGGATGAGAATAGAAAGACCTGCCAAGTTTAATTAATTCGTTGAAAGCTTTTTTGCTTCTGAGTTTCTCCCTTTTTTTAAAAGTAGTTTTCATAAACTAAAAGTCAAAAGTCAAAAGTCAAAAGACCCCCGGATTTATAAGTTATCTTTCTGATTAAAACTAATTAATTATTTTTATTATAATTTTCAATATATTGTTCAAGGGCCATAGTCATAGATGGGGCTTCGGGACTTGGGGCTTCAATATCCAACCTCAATCCGGCATCCTTAGCGGCTTTTGCAGTAGTTGATCCAAAAGAAGCAATTTTTGTATTATTTTGTTTAAAATCAGGGAAGTTTTCGAATAAAGATTTAATTCCGGAAGGACTGTAAAAAACAAGCACATCGTAATTTACATTATTTAAATCTGACAAATCACTGCAAACAGTCCGATAGAGTACGGCTTTGGTATATTTGATCTTGTTAATATCAAGAACTTTTGAAATATCTTTTTTGTGATGATCAGATACAGGGAAAAAATATTTTTCATCCTTGTGTTTATTAATTACATCCATTAAATCAATCAGGCGGCGTTTCCCGAAAAATATTTTTCTTTTCCTGTAAACAATATATTTCTGAAGGTAATAAGCCGTTGATTCTGAGGTGCAGAAGTATTTCATCGAATCAGATATTGTAACTCTCATTTCCTCACAAATTCTGAAAAAATGGACAATAGCGGTTCTGCTGGTAAAAATTACAGCCGTAAAATCGGATATATCAATACGGGTTTTTCGAAACTCTTTTGCATGAACTGATTTTACATGAATGAAAGAACGAAAATCAATTTTAAGGTTGTTTTTCTTTGCCAGATCATAAAAGGGTGATTTCCCATTCTCAGGCTCAGGCTGCGATACTAAAATCCTTTTTATTTTCAAAATGCTAAGTTTTTAATATTTTCGTTACTATATTACAAATCAAGCTTTTTAAAAAATTCTGAGGTATTTAAAGAAAACCAGAATCGGTATGAATTCGAGCACACAAAGGTATAAAAACAAATATAATAGAGAAAATTTTCTTAAAGTAAATATTTTTATTCCCCTGATAATACGAAGTATGTAACTTAAAATTATTACACCGGCACCTGCAAAAATAGCAACAGGCGTTATCCGGTAGTCAGTATAAGGAATAGCTATCAATAATGGCAATAAAACAAGTCCTGTTACTCTGGTATGAATAAAAATATTATGAAGATATTCTGCAAAGGTTTTTTGGGTGAGAGAGACATATCCGGCTATTTTACTGGTAATATATCGAAGCAGATAAACAGCAAATACAAAACCGGTAAATAAAAGGAATGCTTTAATCCCCTTTGGATGGATAAGTGTTAAGTTAAAATGGTTGGCTGACAGGTAAATAAAAAGACCGACATTTAAATAAAAAACAAAATCCATAATCAGGAAAGCCTTTTGTGTCAGGCTGCTTTTATCGAGAAAGAGATTATGAGAAACCTGGTAGTTGAAAATGGAATTAGTAGTAGCAGATATCACTTTATTGTAAAATAATTTGATCCATACAAGGAGTATAAAAGAGAAAATAATTATCCCAAGAACCCAATCACTCCAAAGGGCAGGAGTTTCTTCCATGGAATGGTAATTGTCCGGTTTTTTATCGGGAACCTCAGTTCCGATACGGGTTGACTTATTATCAATTGTTTTTTCCGATGTAATAAACAGATGATCTTTCCGGGAACCCATTTTATAACTGTGTTCCCACATGTTTTTAAAGAACAGGGGTTTAATGCCTTGGTTTTCACCTATTGTAATAATAATATCTGATGAATCGGGCTGAAACACAGGGGTAATTTTTTCAGGGATGATACTTTTTGGCTCAGATTTTATTAAGGAGATTTTGTGTATAGAATCTACTTTTTCCCGGTGTTGTTGTTCTCTCTCGAAAATTTGCAGAGCCTCCCGAATGGAGTATTGAATAATATCAGATCCGGAGATAGTATCTTCAGAAATCACAGTGTCCTGAATGAGAACTGCTGTTGTATCCTGATTTATAATTATTGGGATAGTATCAACAAGTGGGCGGATTTGTGTAGTATCCTGATGCTGTTTATTGTCTGTGTTGTTTCCCATTTACCACCCGTATTATAAAAACACGATGCAAAGATAAAGAAATTAGGGATCATTTTTTTAAGCTTTTAAAATCAAAAATAAGGAACAACCTCTTTTCCCGGATTTTCCAATAGTGATATTTCCTTAAGAATGTTGTTTGCCAGCCTGCTTGCCCCGATACGAAAAAGATCCGGTGTTATCCAGTTTTCACCCAGAACCTCTTTTACAATTTCAAGGTATTTAACAGCTTGTTTTTCTGTGGAGATTCCACCGGCGGGTTTGATCCCTGTCTTCCTTCCGGTTTTTGTTGCAAAGTCGCGGATTGATTCTGCCATGATCCTGAATGCTTCTGTGGTTGCAGCCGGTTGAAGTTTGCCTGTAGAAGTTTTAATGAAGTCGGCTCCCGATTCCATGGCAAGGATAGACGCTTTACTTATTTGATGGGGGTTAAGGGCGCCTGTTTCAAGTATAACTTTCAGGGGATGATTCCCCATTATTTTTTTGATCTGATAAATTTCAGAAGAGACTTCTTTTTCTTTACCGGACAAAAACTTACCAAGAGAGATAACGATATCTATCTCATCAGCTCCTGCTTCCAGTGCCATTATTGTTTCTCTTTTTTTAATTTCGGTAAAAGTTTGTGATGATGGAAAACCTGCCGAAACGGATACAATTTTTACCCCGGGGGATTTAAGGGTTTTTCGAACAATATTAACCAATGAAGGATAAATACAAATTGCCGCCACATTGGGAATGTCGGGATACTGTTTGTTGAAGCCATTCACTTTCAGACACATATTCATTATATTTTCTTCTGTATCTGTTGAATTAAGACTTGTAAGATCAATAAGCCCAAACAGGGTTTTTAAATTACCAATGGAGTATAATTCTTTTTTCATAGGGAAATTTATTTATTGTATAATATAAAGGAGTGCCTAAAATGTCTAAAGTGCCTAAAATGCCTAAAGTTATAACTTCTTCTCTTACCAACTTTAAGCACTTTTAGTAATCTTTATTTTTAGTGTCGATGATTATGGTAACAGGACCATCGTTGACCAGCGAGACCTGCATCAATGCCCCGAATTCACCTGTTTTTATTTCCTTCACCAGGTAAAAGCCAAGTTTTTCTAAAAATTTCTCATATAAAGGAATAGCAACATCAGGTATGGCAGCTTTAATATAAGATGGCCTGTTTCCTTTTTTTGTTTTTGCATGAAGCGTAAACTGACTGATGACCAGTATCTCGCCATTAATATCAGCAACAGACAAATTCATTACACCATCTTTATCATCGAATATCCTTAACTGGATAATTTTTTTACAAAGCCAGTTAATATCCTCTTCGCCATCATCATTTTCAATACCAAGAAAAACAAGCAATCCTTGTCCGACAGAAGAATGAAGTTTATTCCGGATTTCAACGGTAGCACTTTTAACTCTTTGTATTACAACACGCATAATAGAAATATTTGATTCCAGAAAGATTTAATACATGCCTAAAACATGGGAGAAGAGTTTCGTGAATTCCATAATTTTGGTTAGTATCAAAAATAGTGAAAAAGAGCAAATGAAAAAAAAGAACAGAAGGCATATGAGTAGATTGCTATTTTTATTATCTTGAAAATAATTTAAACGGGAACAAAATGTGCTTAAAATTATTAATTTAGCTTTATAATACCATTATTAATCAAAACAAAAAATTTTAACCATGAGCAACAAAAAATTTAGTTTTCAGAAATTTATTGAGGATTCAAAAAACGCTATTTTGAATCCCAAAGAGCATTTTGCTACACTAAGTACTACCGGTGGCTTTGGCGAACCGGTAATTAAAGCGGTTATTTATGGGTTTATCGCAGGTGTTTTTGTTTTATT
The DNA here is from genome assembly GCA_030618105.1 of Bacteroidota bacterium. GTDB lineage: Bacteria > Bacteroidota > Bacteroidia > Bacteroidales > VadinHA17 > JADFUQ01. Next base: position 76,509 of record JAUXED010000001.1, read on the forward strand.
GTGGAGTCTACTCAATATCTCCGGCGGGACAGGGCTTGGGAGTTTATTTGGCGGAGCTGTTGGTATAATGGCTTTTATAGGTTCAATTATAGGTGCCCTTATTGGGCTGTTTATAGGCGGAGTTATTGTATTAATTATTTCTTCTATTTGCAGTGGATCAAATGATTATGAAGCAAACGTAAGGGTGGTAGCAGCGATGATGGTACTTACCCCTATTAATGCTTTTTTGAATGTATTCAATGGTGTTAGCCCGGTGCTTGGGATATTATTTGGATTAGTAGTAAACCTTTATGGGTTATGGATGCTGTACCACGCACTTAACCAGACACTGAAGGCAAAAGAGGAAACGTCAAAAATAATTGCAATAGTTTTAGGGGCTTTGGTTTTGTTATTTGCAATTATTGGTTTTGGTACACGAAAGAAATTGCGTAGTTTGGAGACAAGGTTTGGAGATTATGAAAAGATATCAAAAGATTATGAAAAAGCTGCATTAAAAATGGCTGAGAACTATGAGGAAGTAGCAAAAGAATTAGTAGAAGGAATAGCAGAAGGAATAGCAGAAACAACTGAAGAAATGACAGAAGAAATATCAGAAATGTATGGGGGTACCGAAGAGGGTTATGAATTTGAAATGGCAAACGGTGAAACAGTGAAAAAAATTAACCCTGTTTCAGTAACCATGGCATTAAAAAGTCTTGATGAAGACAACAACTTTGCTGTATTAAGTAAAGGTGATTTCTTTATACAAACTGCTCTGGAGGAGAATGGTTATGTTGTTGAATACAACGATGATTCAGGATACTACAGAAGTGTTGAATCAGATATACCCTATAAAAAAGTTGTTGCTATATTCATGGGATTTATTAATGAAGAAACTTCGTGGAAGGAGATAGTAGAATGGGAAGCAGCAACATGGACTGTAGCAAAATGGGGGGAATAGTTATAATTTATTTAGAAAAAACCTGAAGTTTAGGCTTCAGGTTTTTTTGTTATTAATTATTGCCCGGTTACGTATCAGAAGTCATTATAAATAACGGCTTCATTTCAAAGCTGTGATAATATGGGCGAAGCCTTTTTTTATTGTAAAAGGCATCAACATTCACAACCTTTTTTGTGCTTGTAACGAGATCAATAGGAACATTGTCATATCTTCCGTTATTGAGGACTACAAGACGACCGTGAATGTTTTTCAAGATCAGATCGAATGCCAGATTGCCGTAAGCCATTGGGACAATAGAATCGGTAGCATCAGGATCACCGCCACGCACCATATAACCGAGTTTCTGGGTAATAGTGCTGATGGTCTTTCCTTTGTTGTATTTTGCAGAAAGATTTTTAAGCTCTAATGAAACAAGATCGCCGATACCACCAAGTTTAGCATGCCCGAAAGCATCTTTTTCAGCATTTTTGAAAGTCATTTCCCCACCTTTAAACATTGCTCCTTCTGAAACCAGAACAACAGCATATTTACTGGGATTTTGATTACGGTCTTCAACAAGAAGTCTGGTGAGGTTATCGATATCAAATTTATATTCCGGAATTACACAACGGTTGGCAGCGCCTGCCATGGTAGGAAGCATGGCGGTAAAACCTGCATATCTGCCAAACACTTCCAATACTAAAAACCGTTCATGAGACCCGGCAGTGGTCCGCAGGCTGTTAGTCATCTGAATGGTCCTGGTCACACAAGTGCTAAACCCTATGCAATAATCGGTTCCGGGGACGTCATTATCCATGGTTTTCGGCATGGCGACAATCTTAACGCCTTCCTTGTATAGCCGCACTGCATAACTTAAAGTATCATCTCCGCCAATGGGTATCAGGTAATCAATTCCCAGCCACTCAAGGTTTTTTATTACTTCAGGAGTAAGATCATTTATCTCCTTGTTATATGTGTCTTTTAAGTGATCAGGCACCTCCTCCTTTTTCATATGACTTGGCCGGGTACGGGATGTATGAAGAAACGTACCACCGGTTCGGCCTGCTTTATTAACAATATCATCGGTAAGGATCATGTAGGAATCTTTATTGTTTGCTTTTTTGTCGCGGACCAGATCAATTATTCCCCTCCATCCTCTTCGTAAACCGATCACTTTGTATCCTTCGCGGTTAGCACGGATTGTAATTGCACGAATTGCCGGGTTCAGCCCGGGAACATCACCACCACCGGTAAGAATACCAATTGTTCCATTTGATTTATTTATGTTTATCATACTTAGTATTTTAATGTTTCGACAAATCTGTTTTAATACGCAAAACGGGTAAAAATATAAAAAGTAGTTTTATTTTAAACAAATATTCAAACAAATAAATAAAAAATAATGCTGAGAGTAATTAATACCTGGAGTCCATTTTAAATTCAATGTTATATAATACAGATTGTATTTGATTGAAAGTGTAGAAAACCGGAGAATTCTTTTTATAAAAACCTAATCATCTTGTGAAATTTGTATAAATTCCTCTTTATAATTGTTATTAGCGTTCTTTAATTGCTTTAATCCATTGTAAAATAAAACAACACCATTTATAATACAAAACAAAAAAAACAGGAGATATAGAATAAGCAGTATTATTTGCGAAAGTATAAACGTGTTTTGATATTTACTATCTGATTGTATAAGTCTAAGGTCCAGGTCGGTTTTATTAAAAGTTTTCATCATACCGATAAGCAAATTTGAACTCTCACGAAACAACAAATTAAGAGAATCAACCATTTTTTCATGAACAATTATTTCATTATCATACATCATCCTGACAGAATCCAATAATTGTGTTTGACCCTGGGCTTTAACAAGCAAATTACTCATTGCCTCATTGGTTTCATTCGATTTTACTATAGCATTGTTCAATTGCCGGTTAAATGCATCCACATTAAAACTAAGATCTTCCACTTCCCTGTTGATAAGATCGTGGTTAATGGATTGAAATTTTTCTTTTGCTGTGATTTTGCTTTTTATAGTCATTTGATCGAAATATGACGCTGATATCTTTTCGAGTTTATATGGCAAATAGGTCATGCTGAAAATCATAAGCAAAAGTCCTGATACAATAGCATAATTGAATTTTCTCATTTTATTTTGCGATTAATTAATTATTATTTATGATCGTGTCTGTTACCGTCCCTCAACATTAAATAGGTTTGTTTTTTTCTCAATAGTTCTGACTATAAGCCATATAATTAACCCGGTGAGGAAAATAATAATCCATCTTAATTCGGGATAACAGTTTCCGGTAATGCGATAATTTCTAAAAATGGCAAGAATGGTAAAAGCAAAAATTATATTCCCAAAACCATTATATTCCCTTTTAAAGATGTTTTTCCAGGAGAATGGTAAATTACCGGGGGACCATTTGGAAAAATCCGGGAAAAAAGGAGTGGTTTTTATAGCCCATTCTTCATATTCCTTTCCAAACTTTCTTCTTAGGAATTGTTCTTCGGCAAACATAATCCGTTCATAATACAGCCAGAATGCAAGGATAAAAATTACAATAAAAAACAGAGATTCGGTAAAAAGAGCCAAACCAAGCCAGATAACAAAATTGCCTAAATAAAGCGGATGTCTGACAATTGAATAAATACCGGAAGTATTAACAACCTCGGCTTTTTGACCTTTGATATTTCTTCCCGATGTATTCTTTGGAGTATGTCCTATGGTAAATGCACGAATTGCAAGTCCGAGAAAACTGATAAAGAGATATACAATATCTGTTATTAGAAAATTACGATCAAGATTTAATTCATTAAGCATCAAAACAATGATCCCCGCTGTAAGTAAAATCACAGGCAGGTATCCCCTTCTTTTAAAAAGCCAGTTTCCTGATTGTTCAAACTCTTCGGTTAGCGCCATGCATCATCATGTTTGTTAAGATGCAAAAATAAGAAAAAGAAAACTATATCAATGAAATTTAAATACTATGAGGTTAAAACAGATATAACTATTCGGTTTCTTAAGTTTGGAATGACTAAAATGACTAAAATTTTAAGCTAATCTCGTTATACTTTGCGTTTTTGTCTATTACCGACTGTAGACTGCTGACTGAATAGGTACAAACGATTAATAATTGAACTAACTGTCAACCTCATATTTCCGTTGGTTATAATAGGCAAGAACTACAAGAATGAAAACAGAAGCCAGGATATAATAAACAAGCGGAGGAATTGGAACAGGATCACCTCCCGCGTAGGAATGAAGTCCGCTGAGGTAATAATTAACACCGAAATAGGTCATAAGAATAGAGCTAAATCCAAGCAATGAAGCAAGATTAAATGCAAAAGTCTTTTTTAACCCGGGGACAAATCTCATATGAAGGATAAATGTGTAAACAATAATGGAAATCAAAGTCCAGGTTTCTTTTGGGTCCCAACCCCAGTACCGTCCCCATGATTCATTTGCCCATACAGCACCAAGCACTGTCCCTATTGTGAGTAAATAAACACCAACAATCATGGATTGTTCAGTAATCGCGGTAAGTTCAGCAATCTTGTTTCTTATTGCATTATGTTTTTTTTCTGTTTGAAGCAGGTATAAGAAAAGGTTCAGAAAACCAAGTATTGCAGCAAGAGCCAGAAAACCATAACTGGCAGTGATTAAAGAGACATGAAATGTTAACCAGTAGGATTTCAAAACAGGAATAAGATTTGTGATTTCAGGATTCATCCAGCTTAGATGCGCAACAAATAAAGCAAGTGCTGCAAGAACTGAAGTGCCGGAAAGAATAATAGGTGATTTCCTGGCGAAAATAAAGCCTGCCAGCATGGTAACCCATGCTATATAGATCATGGTCTCAAACCCGTTACTCCATGGAGCATGACCTGAAATAAACCAGCGGAGTGCCAATCCGGAAGCATGCCCGATAAAACACAATATCAGCAAACCAACTATGACATTTATTATTAAACCGGTTTTAAGACTTGTATAGAGAATTTTTAAGACCATGATAACAAGCAATACAAGCCCCAAAAACAGATAAAATGGAAAAAGACGTTTAAACAGGTCAAGTTTATAATACAAGATCTCCAGTGAAATTTTTGTTTTTCCCGGATAAAGAGATCCGGCACCTTGTTTCTGATAATTTTTAATTGATGTCAGTATTTTATCGTTATATCTACCATTATCATTAGGGGTGGTATTACACAAAGACTGAATATATAAACCGAATATGTTTTTAACAAAAACCAAATCCTGTGAGGGTGCATGTGCATGTGCTTCCTCCGGAGTAAACCATTTAAAATTTTCATCTTCGGTACCGGGAAAAATTTTAAGAAAACGGTTAGTATAGATCATGTATGAGATATTCACCCTTTCATCGACAGAGATAATATCTTTATCAAACCTGATTTTATCTGCCGGTCGTTTCTTATAAGCTGCATCTACATATGGAGTAAGCTTGTAGATACCGCCTTTGTTTTCATCAATAAAATCGCGGTATGCAGCAATATTTCCTGATATTCCCAGAATTTTTGATATTTCAGGATTAGAAACTTTTATTAACGGGACTCCCTGCCAGAAAAATGGATTTGATAACATCCCAAGATAGACCTGATTAGGATTCAGTCCGTAAATCTTTTCCTTGCCTGTGAGTTTTCTCAGGATATCAGATGTAAACGTATTAATTGGCTTGATTCTTCCCCCTTTATCCTGAATAAGAAGGGATCCGAACTGATTTGCATGTTTTTTTGATATTATTTGATTTTCCCCGATATTAACATCCTGTCCGTAGGCAATGTCAATAGCAGAGAAAAATAGTAGCATCAATACAAGGATAGAATTTTTTAAAACACCGGATACTGTTTTTTTCACCTTTGTATTTGACAGAAGATGAAAACGACTTTTCTTATTGAAGAGAGATAGAAACATACCAAGGGAAAGCAGAAAATAACCGGCATAAGTAATAAAAATGCCCGGGCCATCGTGATTCACTGATAAAATAGTTCCTTTTTCGTCATGATCGTAAGATGACTGATAAAACCGGTATCCTTTGTATTTAAGAATATGGTTCATATATATCCTGAAGGGGATAGTTACATTTTCCTTATGATCGAAAAGGATTACTTCGCTGGCATAGGAGGAAGGACTCATTGATCCGGGGTATCTGTCAAGCACAAAATCCGATAATTTCAATTGGAAAGGAAGCATTATTACAGTACCTTCTGAGATTATAATATTGTTTGTTTCCCCTTCCCGGATATGCATTGTTCCTTCATAACCAAGATAACGGGTTATTGCAGCGCCCAGCAGTATTACCAGGAAAGAAGTATGAAAGATAAAAACAGTAAGTTTCCCTTTTTTCCAGGATTTGTAACGAAATATTATCCCGGTAAGATTAAGAGCAAAAAACAACAAAAGCAGTTCGAACCAACGTGCTGCATATACTTTTTCCCTGGCTACCTGTGATCCGAAATCATTTTCAATAAAAGTTGCCATTCCTGCTGAAACGGCAATCAGAACAAGTATAATTGCCGTTAGTTTGTAAGAAAAGATGAAATCGGCTATTTTTTTCATTATCAAGAAATTATGCGAATTAAATAAATTATTTCTTACACACCTTTTATCCCAAAGCTCCGGAGATCAAACATCTTTTTGAAATAGCTCCCTGGCGAGTAGAGCGACCTGTTCTGTATTAATATCATTCATACAACGGAAGTGTTTTTTAGGACATTTTTTAAAACCCAGTTTTGAACAGGGGCGGCATTTTAAATTTTCCACCTGTATAATCCTGGAATCAGGATCAGGCTGGTATGGATACATTCCGAATTCAGGAACTGTATTCCCCCAAACAGAGATAATTTTTTTGTCAAAAGCAGCTGCTATATGCATTAAACCGGTATCATGACTGATTACTACTTTTGATTGTTTAACAATTGAAGCCGACTGGTTAATGTTATACAATCCGCAGGCATTAAGCACATTTTTTCCTGCATCTATAACAATCTGATCTCCCCGTTCTTTATCATTTCCATCGCCAAGTAAAATTATGGGAAGGCCAATATTTTTAATCAAGTCAATTATCTTTTCAACGGGCATCCGTTTTGTGGCATGGTTTGCACCTATGGCAAAAATGATAAATCCCTCCCGGAATGCAACAGGTAATGATGCGGTACTGACAAAATCTTTTTCAGGAATGAAGAAATCAAGACCCTCGCCATCATTAGCCACATCGAAAGTTTTAACAGTATCAAGATACCTGTCAACAATGCTGATACCTGGCAAACGGTTAATTTTCAAATGTACCAGCAGCCATTTATTAAAGTTCTGTTTATGAAAAGATAAGGGTATTGCCCGGATCCTTATTTTCACAAGAGTACTCCTGATGTTATTATGAAGATCAATTATATAGTCAAAATTTTCAGCTTTAAGCTCTTCAATAGTTTTATTTAGGTTATTCTCAAACAGATGGACTTTATCAATGTAAGGATTAGCAGAAACCAGTGCGCTGAATTTTTGTTTAACAAGATAGTGAACCCGGGCTTCCTTAACTTGTTTTTTAAGACATCTGCAAACCGGTGAAGTCAGCACAATATCCCCGATAGAACTAAAACGTATTATGAGAAATTTAACCACTTTTTAGAGGAATTTTTATTAACCAGTAACCAGTAACCAGTAACCTTATTCAATAACAGATTCAGCAAGAATAATGATCTTGTTGTCCCGGACTTCTACAACACCTCCTGAGATTGTAAATATATGCACCTGGTTTTTGGATTTTCTCACTTTAACCTCTCCTTTTTCAAGAGTAGAGATTATCGGGGCATGCATATTGAGGATTGCAAAAGAACCTTTTGTTCCCGGAACTTTTACAAATTCCACAGATCCTTCAAAAATCTTTTTCTCGGGGGTTAATATTTCCAGATTCACTTATTTAGCTTTAAAAGTTAATTACCAGAATCACTAAGTAATTTCTTTCCCTTTTCAATAACATCATCGATTGTCCCGACCATCATAAAGGCTGCTTCGGGGTATTCATCCACTTCGCCGTTCATAATCATATTAAAGCCCTTAATATTGTCTTCAATAGAAACAAGCACACCGGGAGTACCGGTAAACTGTTCTGCTACATGGAAGGGTTGTGAAAGGAACCGCTGTATTCTTCTGGCACGGTGAACTAACTGCTTGTCTTCTTCGGAAAGTTCATCCATACCGAGAATAGCAATAATATCCTGCAATTCTTTATATCTTTGCAATATCTCTTTTACTTTCTGTGCTGTTTCATAATGTTCTTTTCCAACGATTTCAGGAGTAAGAATTCTTGATGTAGAATCGAGGGGGTCAACAGCAGGATAAATCCCCAGCTCTGTGATTTTTCTGCTAAGAACAGTGGTTGCATCAAGGTGTGCAAACGTAGTTGCGGGTGCCGGATCGGTCAGGTCATCAGCCGGAACATAAACTGCTTGTACAGATGTAATGGATCCGTGTTTTGTAGAAGTAATCCTTTCCTGCATTTCTCCCATTTCAGTGGAGAGGGTAGGTTGATATCCAACAGCGGAAGGCATTCGTCCAAGAAGCGCAGACACTTCAGATCCTGCCTGGGTAAAACGGAAGACATTGTCCATAAAAAAGAGAATATCCCTGCCTTCACCCTTCTTATCTCCATCTCTGAAGTATTCAGCAATGGACAATCCGGATAGAGCTACTCTGGCGCGTGCTCCCGGAGGTTCATTCATTTGTCCGAAAACCAGGGAAAGCTTAGAATCTTTAAGGGCATTTTCATCAACCTTTGAGAGATCCCACCCTCCGTTTTTCATATCTTCCAAAAACTCTTTTCCATATGAAATAACACCTGCTTCAAGCATTTCCCTTAGCAGGTCGTTACCTTCCCTGGTTCTTTCGCCAACACCTGCAAACACTGACAATCCTTCATATGATTTTGCAACATTGTTGATCAGCTCCAGGATCACAACTGTTTTTCCAACTCCGGCTCCGCCAAAAAGGCCGATTTTACCACCTTTTGAGTAAGGTTCAATAAGGTCAATAACTTTAATGCCGGTAAATAACACCTCTTCTTCGGTAGATAAATCTTCAAACTTTGGGGGTTTACTATGAATTGGATATCCATTTTTTCTATCCAGTTTTCCAATTCCGTCAATAGGTTCACCAATAACATTTAACAACCGGCCTTTTATTTGTTCGCCTGTAGGCATCATAATGGGAGACCCGGTGGCTATTACTTCTGTTCCGCGGCTAAGTCCGTCGGTAGAATCCATTGCAATAGCACGAATTGTTTTTTCACCAATATGCTGCTGGCATTCAACAATAAGTGATTGTCCATCAGGCATTTTGATTTCAAGGGCATCGAGAATGTTTGGTAATTCTGAACCTTCTTTTTCAAAGGTAACGTCAACAACCGGTCCGATTACCTGGTTAATAATTCCTACATTTTTTGACATAAAAAAGTGTATTAGTTCTTTTATTATGAAAGGCTAAGGTTTGAAAAACACAAATTTAGTATTTTTTGCTTTTATGGTAAGAAATGTACTGATTTATTTTGTGATAATTTTGAAAAAGAAGGAAGAAATAAAGGGCAAAGGTGAGAAATTAATGCCGGATTAAGAATTATGAATTATATTTATCTTTTCAATACAATAAACATGTTTCATATGAAAAAGTTAACACTAATATTTCTTTGCTTCGGTTCGTTTATTTTTCTTATAAGCTCTGAGCAATCCTTTGCACAATCAACCAGATTAGGAGGGGGGATGTCTTTCGGGACGGGTATTGAATATCATCATATACATACAGGAAATCCGGGTATCAGAATAATTGGAATTCGCAATTTCACCGAATCATTTAAAATATGCGCATCATTTACCTGTTTTTTGCCAGATAAAGAAGATTTTTATGACGGGACCCGGTCTTCAACTATCTGGATGGTTGACGTGGAAGGTCAATATTTTTTATACTCTCGTGACAAGTTTTTGTTTTACGCACTTGGGGGGCTAAGTACTACAGGACTTATTTCAAATTACAAGGGTGAATCACCTGATATTTATCCCGACTATTCTGATCAGGCAATTGGAATTAATCTGGGAGCAGGGGCAAATTTGCCAATTAATGAAACTGTGATTTTTTTCGGGGAAATGAAGTATGTAACAGGTAAATACAACCAACTTATTGTATCAGTTGGAGTATTAATGAATATAGATTGAAGAAGTTGAAAGTTAAAAGTTATAAAGTTGAAAGTCGAAGAGGGAAGAATGAAGAGGTCATTAGGTAGTCATTAAAGAGGTCATTAGGTAGTTATTAAAGAGGTCATTAGGTAGTCATTAAAGAGGTCATTAGGTAGTTATTAATGACAGCGAAGCAAATGACAATTAATGACGTGAGCGTTAGCGAACATTTGACACGACCGAAGGGAGTTTATTTGTTTCTGTTGTGTAAAATTTCGAAAAGATCTATTAATTGTTCTTTTTTATAATCATCAGGAGAAACTTTTTCAAGGTCGCTTTTTGACTTGCTCAAATATTCTTTGATCAGTTCTTCTGTTATATGCTTAATATTAAGCTCATTGTAAACAGAAAGGATTGTGTTAATTTTT
>JAUXED010000066.1 GCA_030618105.1 Bacteroidota bacterium
GATATCTACAGATGCCTGGGTAGAGAGCTTATCCATGTCATAAGTCTCTTTAACACAGGAATTTATCACAACCAATAATAATAAAATTCCTAATCCGGTATAAATAAATCTTTTGTTCATATGTTTATATTTTAGCATCAATCTTCTTTTCTATAATGTTTTTAATTCCTTTAATTATGTTTACCCTTAAAGCATAAAAAGCATCAGGATTTTGCGAACGAAGTGAAGCAATCTCTCCAGCCTTTTCGTAAAGCTTATGATAGTCCATTTTCTCATCACCTCTTCTCCTCATCACCTCTTCTCTTCTTCTTCCTTACTCACCCACTCACCTTACTCAACTACTCAACTACTTAACTTTTATTTAACGGAATAATTATACAGAAAGTTATCCTTACTCCCAACAATCAGGTTATATTTCCTGTCATTTCGCTTAAATCTCCCAATAGAATACAAGGTGTTCCCACTTACGGGAAAGCCTTTATAAAGTTTACCATCGTTATTAAAAAGGTATATTTCATTTGTCCGTTCCGAAACCACTCCAATCTTTTTATTGGTTGATGAAAAAGTATATACAATGGGTCTGTATTCAATAATATCATCAAATGAATAAGAAAATAATAATGATTTACTATAACTATAAACTTCAAGTTTTTTATTATCAATATAAATATACTCAAAAAATTCGTCTCCATTAATATCCATATAATTAAAAAAATGTTCGGTCGAGAAATCTTTAATTCTCTCCTTTTCAATTTTACCGTCAAAATAAACGAAACAAACTGTTCCCGATTTATCAGTTGTAACCATTCGGGGGTCAGTATCAGCACTTTTGATATCAAGAATAATATCATTGTTCTCCGAAACAGCAATATTTTCCTTCATTTTTATCCGCATATCGCCTTTTCTGTCTAATATATATATCCTGTTATCATCTGCAGCCACAATATAATCCTTGTTTCCAATTCTGAAATGATGTATATATGAATCAATAATTGTTTCAGTGTGTCCAAATGACCAACCGCTAACAATATTCCCATTCTTATTGTAAACATAAATCTTTTTATCCTCACCGGGAACAAATATTCTGTAATCTCTGTTATTCTCATAATCAAACAATGACATTCCGTATGTAGCTTTGGATCTGAGCCTTACGGGAAATCGCTCCACATGGTTACCATTCCGGTCAATTAAATAAAGTTTTTCTTTTGTATTAAATATGATCTGCAATTTTTCATTTTTATAAAAATCAATCTGATAAACCTGTCCAATAATTTTTCCTTCAAGAGGCAATTTCCATAAAACCCTGCCTGCAGAATTAATTAAATAAATCTTATTACTATGATCCTGAACAAAAACTTCCTTGTTATGAGTATAATGATTTTCCAGAAGTTGAGGCTTAAATGTAAAACTTGTATCAAGCAGGCTTTGCCAGACAGTCTGTGCTTCTTCCCTGTAAACAGGCTGATATTTTAGAAAAACATTATTATAAAGCATCGAATTACTTTCACTGAACTGTATTGCAAAAGCATGTAACTTATTTATAATTTTGCTTTCACTTTTCCAGCCTTCCTGAAATTCTTTATCAAGATAATCTACTATTTGTGAATGTCCCCGGGGAATATTTATATAGAAATAAAAATTGTATTTGTCAGAAAGCTTATCGGCAAATTCACGGTAATGAAGATCACTATGAAGAGTTTTTTGGAGAATATTGTTATGAATAATTTTCGATAATGATTGAAATGAATTACCAAATACCAGGTAGTTATCAACAAGCGTAAAATAAGGAAATGCAGATCCGCCAAAAATCTTACCAAAAAGCTTCTCGGGGATAAAGTGAACTGGTGATTTATATACCGGAACTTTAGTTTCTGCATCTATTTTACAATAACTAACAAAGTTTGACCAGGATTGATTTGTCCGGTTACAATAACCTGAAATATACTTTTCAAGCGACTTCTCTGTCAGACTTTTGCTCCTGGTTTTAAAAATAACGAATCTGTTCTGCGATTTATCAACATTTTTAATATCGGTCATGACAAACCCTACTTCTTTTCCAAGAAATGCAAAGAATTCTTCTTCCAGTTCATATCCTGTTTTATTATTAATCTCGTTTAACGTGTTTTGATAAGCAGTAATGAGTCCCTCCCTCTCCAGATAATTCCTGTACTTTTTTCTAAATAACTGTGGATCATTAATTCCATAAGCAATAAAAACGGAGGTACTTGCAGGAAGCACCCTATCCATTTCAAAATTTACTGCCGACTGGCCGGAAAATATATTCAGGTAATTGTTTGCCGAATCATTTGAATATGTAAAACCATTAAGAAGTATCTCCTCTTCATTAATATTCACATCCAGTTCAGCCCAATTTGCCAAATGTGTTAATTGGGATGCCATGTTTTGGTATTCACCACTAAATAATTGAGAAACAAGCCTGGGAAATGTCCTGAACTGAATATATAAATTAGCGTCTACATTACGACCTGCCGTTTTTTCAACTATCCTGAATCCATTCGATTGTTTAATTGATTCCGGCTGGTCAATCTGACGGATAGCACTTTCGAGTAAAATGTCTGAACAACTAAAAATAAAAATGTTGTTTTTTATAGCATAGTATTTACTATTACTTTTATTAAAACCGTTTGGCGTAAGTTTATGGATTTCTGTATTTTCATATTTCTTCACAGTACCGGTATAATCGGGACAAATTTTACTAATTACTTCTGCTACTTCCTTTCCCTTAACCCTGTCCGGAAGATTAAATAATACCAGAAGATCAATCTCATCCCTGCCAATCATATGAACAGAAATAATAATTTCATTGTTTCTGAGAATATTTGCTGCCAGTTTATTTTCCCGGTCTAAAGAATCAATGAAAACAAGCTGATTATCAAATTGTTTGAACCTCTTAATTTCTGTTAATTCTTTCCATATCAGATTTTCTTCATGCAAAGCAAATATAAGTCCTTTCAGATTTCCTGTTTCAATGATCAATGAAGCATCAACAGGGACTGCCTGAAAAATATCGACTCTGTTATCTTTCTTTGTATAAAATAAAAAATAACCGGTAAATAAAACTGTTATAAAAAGTGCTGATAATAAAAATGATAGCAGTTTCCGGGACATCATTATAAATAAAGGTACATTTGTTCAAATGTAAAAATAAATTCCCGATTCGAAAAAACAAAAGGCTGTATATGTGATTTTGGAATAATTATTGATGTTAATTATGCCCATTTATAACAACTTTTATATACTTGCTCTAATTAACCTAAGTTGTTATACATACAAATAGGTTAAATATATTTCAACTTGAGTTAATTTGTAATTTGTAATTTCTTCCCTTTTATTATGATCAAAAAAATTTGTCTTTTTATTTTTATTGTATTTAACTTCATTTTTCTTCCGGCACAAACCCTGGTTGTTAAAAGTGCTTCAGACAACAAACCGGTAGAGAATGTTGCACTTTATAATAAAAGCAGGACTTTCTCTATCTATACTAACAGCAAAGGGATTGTATCTCTTGATCGTTTTAATCCCGGTGACAGCATTTTTTTTCAACATCCTTCATTTAAAAAAGTTGTTTATACAAAACAAATGCTGAATAAACTGGATTTAACTATCAGGCTGGAGAAAAAAATCTGGATGCTTGATGAGTTTGTGATTTCTGCCAGCAAATGGGAACAGAACATCCATGAAATACCGAATAAAATAAAAATCTTAAGAAACCATGATATTTCCTTTAATAATCCGCAAACTGCGGCTGATCTGCTTGCCGGTTCAAATGAAGTATTTATACAGAAAAGTCAGCTTGGTGGCGGTAGTCCCATGATCAGGGGGTTCGCCACAAACTCCATTCTGCTTGTTGTTGATGGGGTAAGAATGAACAACGCAATTTACCGTAGTGGGAATCTTCAGAACGTTATTTCACTTGATCCGCATATTATTCAAAACACCGAAGTAATATTCGGACCCGGATCGGTGGTTTACGGTAGTGATGCCCTGGGTGGTGTTATGGATTTCCATACTAAACGGGCACTGCTTTCTACCAGTGAAAAAAATAACTTCTCACTCAATGCATTTGCCAGATATTCTTCAGCAAACAAAGAAAATACAGGACATCTTGATTTTAATATCGGTTTAGAAAAATGGGCATCTCTTACCAGTATCTCTTATAGTAAATATGACGACCTGAAAATGGGAACCATAAAAAATCCGGATTACCAGCGTTATGAATATGTAAAAAGGATCAATAATATCGATTCCGTTTTCAAAAACCCGGATCCAAATATCCAGAAGTTTTCAGGTTACCGGCAAATAAACCTGATGCAGAAAATTCGCTTCCGCCCAAATGAACATCTTGATATGAATTATGCTTTTCATCTATCGAGATTATCTGATGTGCCCAGATACGATCGCCTGATTCAATACAAAAATGATCTTCTAAAATATGCTGAATGGTATTATGGCCCTCAAAAATGGACCATGCATTCAATTAAAGCCAGGTATAATAACCCTAATCCTGTATTTGATGCTTTGCAATTTACTGTAGCATACCAGGCATACGAAGAAAGCAGGCATGACAGAAAAATGTGGAAAACAGAAATCCGTCACAGGACAGAAAATGTCAACGCTTTCACTTTAAACCTCGATATGGATAAAGAAATAAATGAGCGACAGGATTTTTATTACGGACTTGAGTTTGTTCTAAACGATGTGAATTCCATTGCAGAAAAAGAAAATATTTTTTCAGGAGAAATTTTACCGGAAGCTACCCGTTATCCCGATGGTGATAATAAATATCGTACTGCTGCAATTTACTACAGTTATAAAAATAATCTCAGTGATTTTTTTACCCTGAATACAAGTATCCGCCTGAACTATATTGACCTGAGTTCCACACTGGTAGATAATTCTTTTTATAACTTCCCTTTTGATAAAATCTCACTGAGCACTACGGCTCTTAACGGGTCGGCCGGAATGGTTTTCAGACCAAATGAAAAATGGCAGATAAATTTAAACGCTTCATCAGGATTCAGAGCACCAAATATCGACGATGTTGCAAAAATATTTGATTCCGAACCGGGAAGTGTTGTTGTACCTAATAACGATCTGGATCCTGAATACGCATATAATATTGATCTTGGGTTTATTAGAGAGTTCTCAGACAAATTTCATTTTGAAATAACCGGTTTTTATACATTCCTCAAAAATGCTATGGTCCGTAGAGATTTTGTTTTTAACGGACAGGATTCAATTATGTATGATGGCCAGCTTAGCAAAGTGCAGGCAGTTGTTAATGCAAGCAGCGCTACCCTTTATGGATTAAACATGAATTTAAATGCTGAAATACAAAAGAATTTTTCATTTAAAACAAATCTAAGCTACACATTTGGTCAGGATTTTGAAGATATACCCCTTCGTCATGTTGCACCCTTTTTCGGAAGCACTCGCCTTGTGTATGAAAATCAACATCTGAAAATCGATTTTTATGTAAACTATAACGGGGAAAAACCTTTTGATAAATTAGCACCTTCCGAGCAATCGAAAACTTATATGTATGCTATTGACGATAACGGCAACCCTTACTCTCCCGCATGGTATACACTCAACCTGAAAACTTCATACAGGTGGAATGAGCATTTTATTATTTTTGCCGGGATAGGAAATATACTGGATCACCGATACCGCCCATATTCATCAGGAATTGTTGCACCAGGCCGAAATTTCACCCTTTCTCTTAAATACACTATCTAGTTGAAAGTTGAAAGTTATAAAGTTGAGTCCGCTCCGAAAAGTATTATTCTTGCCACAAAGACACAAAAACACAAAGATACACAAAAGTTAAAGTAATGAAAATAAGCCCTTTGTGAATCTTAGTGACTTAGTGTTTTAGTGGCATTTTCTTTTTTTTGACTTTTCGGAGTGGGCTCAAAGTTATAAAGTTAAAGACGAAAAGTAAAAAGTTTAAAAGCTTGACACGTCTTGTCTATTTACTACCTACTACCTACTACCTACTTCTTACCTCTTCCCATCTTCTCCTCCTTACTCCCTTTATTCCCTCTACTCCCTCTATTCCTTATCTTCTCATCTTCTCATCTTCTCCTCTTCTCATCTTCCCATCTTCCCATTTAATCATTTACTCATTTTATCATTTTATCATTTTAAGTACTGATTAGTACATTTTTTAATTCCCCCTGTGAAATATATCGAAGATTTATTGCAAAGCAATATTTCATAGGGTAAATTTACAAAGCTATGTTCTTGCAGTTATAAACTAAACGCCGGTTAATCCGGACTTGTCATTTCTGTGAAAAAGACTATTCTAAAATATGTCATTTGGACAATGGTCCTTTTAGGAATAATGTTCCTGAAACCGGCTATTGTTTACTCTCAGAACGAAAACCTGAAACTCCTGAAACCCCGGAGCGAACATGTTTTTAATTTTAGCGGAGATGAACAGTATCAAATAGTTAATGAACGAACAGAAAAACCCCTCAGGGTAAAATTGGTTAACCGGGATTCAAAGCCTATAGCTAATACTAAAGTTTATTTCGATCTTCTGACATCACCGAAGGGTTCTGAACAATTTAAAATTATTTCCCCGGTGTGTATGACCAACACAAATGGTATTGCACAAACATATGTTCATCTTGGAACAAAAGAAGGTGAGTACCAGATAAAGGCTGTAATAAGGGGTGATTATACTCAAAACATTCAGGTTTTTAAGGTTTTTGCCAGAAAAAGTAATTGGATATTTATACTTGTAATTGGGACGATAGGGGGGCTTGGTCTGTTCCTTTTCGGAATGAAAATTTTGAGCGAAGGAATGCAAAGGGCTGCAGGTGAAAATATGAGAACCATACTTGGCAAACTTACATATAACCGCTTTATTGCCGTGGGTGTTGGCGCCTTTGTTGCAATGACCATACAAAGCAGTAGCGCCACAACTGTTATGCTGGTAAGTTTCGTCCAGTCAGGTCTTATGCAATTTACACAAACCCTTGGAATTATTCTTGGTGCTGATATCGGAACTACTATTACCGCACAGATCATTGCTTTCAAACTAACCGATTACTCTTTATTGATGATCGGTCTGGGCTTTGTTTTATATTTCTTTCCAAAAAACAACATCCTGAAAAATATTGGAGAAGCAGTTATGGGATTTGGGATCCTCTTTTTTGGAATGAATGTTATGTCTGATGCTATGTCTCCTCTCCAGTCAGATGAAAATTTTATCGGGATACTTCTTAAACTGGAAAAACCCCTGATGGGAATTCTGATCGGCACATTATTCACTGCCCTGATACAGAGCAGTAGCGCATTTATCGGAATACTTATTATATTTTCAACACAGGGTTTCCTCACTCTTGAAGCTGCAATCCCTCTTCTTCTGGGTGCTAATCTCGGCACCTCTGTTACAGCAATACTTGCCAGCATCAATACTAATAATGAAGCCAAAAAGGTAGCTGTTGCACATACACTTTTTAAAATATTCGGTGTGATGGTTTTTGCATGGTGGATCCCGGCATTTGCCGATTTTATTTACCAGATTTCACCAGGTAATCATGTGGGAATTGAAACACTTAGCCAGACAAACATTGCCATACCAAGGCAAATAGCAAATGCCCATACAATTTTCAATGTTGCCCTTACTCTTATATCAATTCCTTTTATAGATAAATTTGCAAAATTTATCAACTTTATCTTTCCGAAAAAACCAGCACCCGAAGATAAAATCAAGAAGCTAAAATACCTGGATGAGAAATATATCCCTACACCTGCATTAGCACTTAACCTTGCAAAACAGGAAACCATCCTGATGGGTAAACTCGTTCAGGATATGTTGACAGATATCCTAAAGCCATTTCTGTCTAAACAAACTCATGTTTTTAAAGAGATTTCTCTCAAAGAGGAACGAATTGATTTCCTGCAACAAAAAATCAATAATTACATTATTTTGATCACCCGCCAGAATATTGGAGAAAAAAGGATCAGAGAATCGTTCCAGATTATCTACACTGTAAAGGAATTTGAACAAATGGCTGATGTTATTTCTAAAACACTTTTCAAAAAGGCGCGTGAATGGTCTGATTCAAAATTGGAATTTTCCAAACCCGGCAGAAAAGAGATCGAGGATTACCATCTGCGAACTCTAAAACAGATAAGCAGGGCCATTGAAGTCTTCCGGGATGTTAACCTGGAAAAGGCCAAATCAATGAAACAAAAACATAAAAAATATCGCGACCTGTCTATAGAGCTTGAAAAACATCATTATGAAAGACTCCGTGACGAAATTCTTAAATCGGTCAAGAGCAGCAAATATCACATTGAGATTATTAGTATGCTCAGGGTCATTACAAGTCATGCTACAAACATTGCCAGGATCCTGCTCAAATGGTCAACCAGGAACAAGTAAATATCCACCCTCATAGAAGGTGGTTTTGAATTTCTATCATGTTTAACAAATAAAACATAATTACCATCAAAGAAGGTGGATTTCTAATTAAAATTAAAAATAATAGTTGATTATGAATAAAGAGTTTGAAATTATTGAAGTAAAAAACAAAAGAAACATAAAAGAATTTCTTCAGTTACCGGTACGATTATATAAAAATGAAAAGAGGTGGATCAGACCACTTAACCATGATATTGAAATTATTTTTGATCCTCAGAAAAACAAACATTTTCGGAATGGAGAAGCTATCCGCTGGATCCTGATAAACGAACATAACAAAACAATTGGCAGAGTGGCTGCTTTTGTTGATTATAAATCAGCAAAAAATAATGACCAGCCAACAGGAGGTATGGGGTTTTTTGAATGTGTTCATGACAGGGCTGCTGCTTTTGCCCTGTTTGATCTCTGTAAAGAATGGCTGAAAGAAAAGGGAATGGAAGCTATGGACGGACCTGTAAACTTCGGGGACCGTGACAGGTGGTGGGGACTGCTTACGGAAGGAGACAGGGAGCCTAATTATCGCATGCCTTATAATTTTCTGTATTACAAAGACTTTTTTGAAGAATATGGTTTTAAGAATTACTTCAATCAGCTTACTTTTCACAAACTTGTAAATGAAGAGGGATTGAGTGATTCCCTCAGGCAAAAAGCTTATCGCGTTGCTCAGAATCCTAAATATAGTTTCCGGCATGCCAGTAAAAAAAATCTGAATATTATAGCTAATGAATTCAGGCATGTTTATAATAAAGCATGGGCAAGATTTCCGGGTGTGAAAAAGTTTACCAATGTACATGCTATGGCTTTGCTGAATAGCATGAAAACCATTCTTGATGAAAAACTGATCTGGTTCGGGTATTATGAAAATGAGCCAATCTCTTTTTTTATAATGATGCCCGAAATAAATCCAATCATTAAGCACCTCAACGGAAAGCTTAACCTTCTCGGGAAACTGAAATTTCTCTATTACAAGAATATTAAGAAAAGCTGTAAAAAAGCATTTGCATTGATCTTCGGTGTTGTTCCCGAACACCAGAAAAAAGGATTGGAAGCAGCCATTATTATAGCTTTTTCGAAAGTTGCCCTCAGATCCGATTTTCCTTATAAAGAACTTGAGTTGAACTGGATCGGTGACTTTAATCCGACAATGATACATCTTGTCGACGAATTAGAATTTAATGTTATAAAAACCCATGTAACCTATCGTTACCTGTTCGACCGTAATAAGGAATTCAAACGGGCAAAAAAGGTGAATGTTTGAAGATGTTACGGGTTACTACTTACTTCTTACTACATACTTCCTACTTCTTACTTCCTGTAACTTGTATCCTGTATCCTGTATCCTGTATCCTCTTTGTCTTCTTACTTCTTACTACATACTTCTTACTTCCTACTTCTTACTTCTTACTACCTACTTCTTACTACATACTACCTACTTCTTCTCTTTGGCACAGTATTTGTTCTTTCCTAAGCAACAGGCAATCTCAATGATATACCCGGAAGAAATTTCAGGGCAGCCAGGTTCGAAAGACCTGGCTTTATTTTTTTTATCCTCTACTACTTACTACCTACTACCTACTACCTACTTCTTACTTCTTCCCTCTTCCTACCTACTACTTACTACATACTTCCTACTTCTTCACTCTTCCCCCAAACTGTTTAAATCCAATAATTTCCCTCACATCTTTTATCGTTTCCCGGGCACTTTCCCTGGCTTTTTCAGCTCCTTCCCTTACCACTTTACCCAGATATGTATCATCTGCCATTATTTCAATAATTCTTTCCCTTATAGGAGCATTAAAACTGATAATATCCTCTGCCAGTTGTTTTTTCATATCCCCATACCGTATTTTACAACTGTTATATTTTTCAAGATAAAATTGAAAACTATCTGCTTCTGATATTACATCCATCAGTGTGAATAGATTTTTTACCGGCTCGCTCATTTCCTGGTTTTCCTGTGTAGGACCGTTATCGGTAATAGCTCTCATTACTTTTTTCCTTATAACTTGCGGCTCATCAATAAGATAAATTGCATTCCCCTCCGATTTGCCCATTTTCCCGGTTCCGTCAAGTCCGGGGATCTTAACAAGTTTTTCACCAAAATTATAAGCAGTCGGTTCAGGAAAAAATTTAGTCTTATACATCGTATTGAAACGACGTGCAAATTTGCGGGTCATTTCCAGATTTTGTTCCTGATCCTTTCCTACAGGAACTTTTGTTGCTTTGTGAATAATGATATCAGCCGCCATCAATACAGGATAAGTTAACAATCCCGCATTCACATTATCAGGCTGCATTCGTACTTTATCCTTAAATGATGTGGTCCGTTCCAACTCACCTACATAGGCATTCATATTCAACAAAAGGTACAACTCAGTAACTTCCCTGATATCACTCTGCAGATATATTGTAGCCACCTGCGGATCAATTCCGCAGGCCAGGTATTCAGCTAAAACCTGCTTTACATTACCATAAAGATCTTCAGGTGTGGGATGGGTTGTTAATGAATGGTAATCAGCAATGAAAAAAAAGCATCTGTTTTCATGCTGCATTTTTACAAAATTCTTAAGTGCACCAAAATAATTACCAATATGTAAATTCCCTGTCGAACGAATACCGCTTACTACTGTCTCCATAAACCAGATGTGTTTTAAATAAATTTGAATGCAAAGTTAAGATAAAGACTGGAATATTGGAATAGTGGAATAGTGGAATAATGGAATAGAGGGAGTAGAGGGAATAGAAGGATTAAAGGGGATAGAGGGAAAAGAGGGAATAATGGAAGATTGGAATGATGGAATAATGGAAAAGAGGGAGTAGAGGGAGTAGTGGGAATAGTGGAACGTTTGAGCAAACTTGTTTGCGAAAACCTCATAGCCTGTCCCGAACTTGATTCGGGAAGTGGGCTGTGGGAAGGATTGTGGGAGCGAATAATGTTGAAAGTTTGTAAAGTTCAATGTTTACTTTTAACTTTCAACTTTTAACTTTTAACTTTCAACTCTTTGGAATAATGGAATCAACAAGACAAAAAAAAGTTGGCAGGCTTATACAAAAAGAACTCGCGGAGATCTTCAGGATCGAAACCAGGAATATGTTCAAAGGGAACATGATCACCCCAACAGTGGTAAGGATGAGCCCCGATCTGATGCTTGCAAAAGTGTACCTTAGTATATTCCCTTCGGAAAAGCAGGATGAAGTATTAGAAACGGTGAATTCCACCTCCGGTGAAATACGATATTATCTGGGTAAAAAAATCGGAAAACAGGTAAAGGGTATCCCTGAACTCGCATTTTTTATCGACGATTCCATTGATTATGCTAATCGAATTGATAACCTTCTAAATTCCTGATATACGAAATGCAATATGATCCTATAAAACGTGCACTGGGGACATTATTCAATAAAACTCCCTTTACAAGAAAGATCTTTTACAAACTACTTGATCTTCTTCTTCTCCGTACCTGGCATGTAAAAAGAGAGTTGCGGATTTTCAGGAAAAACAGTGCTGAAAACTTAAATGTTTTGGATGCAGGTGCCGGTTATGGTCAGTACTCTTTTTTTATGTCCGGTCTCTCTTCCGCATGGAATATTAAAGCTGTAGATGTAAAGAAAGAACAAATTGATGATTGTAACCGTTTTTTTAAGAGAATAAACCGGGATAACAGGGTGGTTTTTGAAATGGCTGATCTGGTTAATTTTATTGAAAAAGAAAAATATTCACTTATCCTGTCGGTTGATGTGATGGAGCATATTAAGGATGATGAAATTGTTTTTGGAAATTTCTATAATTTTCTTAAACCCGGGGGGTTGTTATTAATATCCACGCCATCAGATAAAGGAG
>JAUXED010000051.1 GCA_030618105.1 Bacteroidota bacterium
TTAAAATTTTCTAAGTTCCTGGGATTTTTCCCCGGGAATTTTTATTTATACAAACTTGCTTTTATTCATAGTTCCGCCCCTCTTACCTTGAAAGACGGATCGTTAATGAATAACGAAAGACTTGAATTTCTTGGTGACGCCATTCTCGAAGCCATTGTATCTGATGTTATCTATAAACAGTTCCCTTTTAATAATGAAGGTTTTCTTTCAAAAGTCCGTGCCAGAATTGTGCAACGTGAAACTCTTAATTCTATTGCTGTAAATTTAGGTATTCCACAATTGCTCAAATCCCATATAAATAAAGACAATAATACACTTAATCCTTTTGGTAATGCCCTGGAGGCTTTGCTTGGTGCAATATATCTGGATAAGGGATACAAAAAAACAAAAAAGTATGTGCTGAAGAAAATTCTCTCTGACAGTTCCCTCACTGAAGAGATAATTACTAACGGAACCGATTATAAAAGCCAAATACTTGAATGGGGACAAAAGAATAAAAAGGAAATCATTTTTTCTGACGAAGAAATGCCAACGAACCAACAAAATGTTCCCATGTTTATTTCAACACTTACAATAGAAAACCGTAAAGCCGGATCAGGTAAGGGGATATCAAAGAAAGAAGCGGAGCAAAATGCCGCCGAACAGGCACTCATCTGTATTAAAAATAGCAATTGATTTCTTTTATCCGAATTCAGGAATTTCGTAACTTTAAGAAATTATTATTTGAATTTTGAAAAAGAAAAAACATAAATTAACTTTTCAACTTGATTTCAACTTTTTTCTGCTTGGTATTTCATCTTCAGAGAATGATTATCGCCTTAGCTGGGAGATAAATAAAAAACTAAAGATCAGTCTGCGGAAAAGCACTGACCATGTTATTAAAAGGGAAGAAATTAAACAGGCTTTTTCTGTTTACACATTTTTTGATGAAGAGGTTTACCTGCAATATTTTCTAATCGCCAATATGAGCGAGAATGGTTATTTAGTTGAAGAATTACGCAACATGGATTATTTCCTGCAAATTCATGGCGATCTTACAGACAAACAACAGAAACAGATTATCTCCTCTGTCAGAAATATTAAAGGGATCACCGGTGTCTTCAATCTTGATATAAATACCATGAAATCAAAGAACAAACTTATTATTGAATAAAAAAAAAGGGACTGCTTATGCAATCCCTTTCTTAACCCTAAAACTAACCTACCTATGAAAAAAAACTAAACTAATAACTATCTAACCTATTTTCTATTTCTTCTTATTCACTTACTTTTCCTTCTTATCTAAAACAACAATATTTATTTCTCCGTCCTCACTTGTTTCTATCCCGATTACCTTCGCCTTATATAATGCAATATCCGTGCCAGTTTTCTTGTCTTTTACTATAAGCTCAAGTCCTTTTCCGTCCTTTGTTGTAAAATGTATAGGCTTTTCGCTGCTTTTCAGAACAATAACTTTTAAAATTATTTATTCTCATGGCTAAACATTTTATAAATTCCTGAAACAAAAATACATCAAATTTATGTTAACAAATATTAAGGGAATGTTAAATATTGTTAAAATATATATGAATAAAAAAATCAAAACTATATTTGTATTGATATGAGTAAGAAGAAAATCTGGTTCTTAGCAATCATTATGACACTTGGTTTACTGGGCCTGATACTTGTGCAGGGATACTGGATGAAAAAGGCTGTTATACTGAAAGAACAACAATTCAGACATCTTGTAAACCAGTCGTTAACATCTGTAATAAATGAGTTAGAGCTAAGAGAGGCTTTTCTCTATGTTGTCGATGAATTAGTGCTTTCAGAGATTGATTCATCAGGCAAACAATTTCCTGATAATTTCTCTCCCCATTCTGCTGTTTCATCTCAATCTGAAAAAGAAAAGGACAAAACAAAAGGACTAAATATCGAAACAAACACTTCATTCTATCAACAAATATTTTACCTCTCTGAAAACTTACAAAACAATAATTTCTCTATTGGTGACAGTATCGGGTTAAGTATTATCGGTTCGGACATGAATGGTCTTACAGAAATGTTTTCCTATCCTTACCAGATTTATAATGCTTATTTGAGGCGAAAAACAAATAACAAAACCGTGATCATTAATAAAGTTATGAATAATATGATCAAAAAAAAGCCGGAAATTGAAGAAAGAATTGATTTTAACACCATCAATAAGTTATTGGAAAAGGAATTTAAAAAGCGAGGTATTAATATAAACTACCAGTTTGCTGTAAAAAAAGCGAACGCCGGCGTGGTATGTAAAACGAATGATTTTAAAACAAAAACTAAATCGGATGTATATATGCGGGCTCTGTTTCCAAACGATCTGTTTTCATCCAAGTCATATCTTACCCTGTACTTCCCAAAAGAAAAAAAGCTTTTCTATAAATCACTGGGATTTATGGGAGCTTCTTCAACTTTCCTGACAATCTTCCTAATAATGACATTTATTGCTACTTTGCTAATAATATTCAGGCAGAAAAAGCTATCGCAGATTAAGACAGATTTCGTGAACAATATGACACATGAATTTAAAACGCCGATTTCAACTATTTCTCTTGCTTCTCAAATGCTTAAAGATAAAGGGATAGGCATTACAGAAAAAAACCTCAACCATATATCAGGAATAATTGAACAAGAAAGTAAACGCCTTGGGTACCAGGTTGAAAAGGTACTCCAGATGGCAATATTTGATAAAGGAAAAATCAAATTAAACCGTAAAGAAATTGATGTCCATTTACTGCTATCCAATGTAGCATCAAACTTTGAGATGCAGGTTGCAAATAAAAATGGCAATATTATTTTGGACCTTAATGCAAAAAAATCGATTATCAAAGTAGATGAAGTACATTTTTCAAATATCTTATCAAACCTCGCTGATAATGCTATAAAATATTGTAGTGCAAAGCCCGAGATAACTCTCTCTGTATGGGACACCAGAAAAAAATTGTTTATTGCAGTAAAAGACAATGGGATTGGGGTATCAAAGAAAGATCAGAAAAGAATATTTGAAAAGTTCTATCGTGTTTCAACAGGCAATATTCACAATGTAAAAGGATTTGGGCTCGGTCTTTGTTATGTTAAAACGATTGTTGAAGAACACGGAGGTTCAATAAATATTGAAAGTCAAACCGGCAAGGGTACACGGTTTATATTATCATTCCCTTTTAATAATAACCATGGATAAAACAAGAATACTGCTAGCTGAAGATGATAAGAACCTGGGATCTTTGTTAAAGGAATATCTGAATGCAAAAGGCTATGAAACTGAGCTTTTTAATGACGGCAATAAAGCATATAGAGGATTTATCAGGGAATACTTTGATCTTTGCCTTCTGGATGTTATGATGCCTGAAAAAGATGGATTTACTCTTGCTAAAGAAATAAGGCAAATAAACAGTGATATGCCAATACTTTTTCTCACTGCAAAATCGATGAAAGAAGACATTTTGGAAGGGTTTTCAATAGGTGCTGACGATTATATTACCAAGCCTTTCGGTATGGAAGAGCTTCTGTACCGTATCGAAGCTATCCTTCGCCGGACTAAACAAGACACAGCTCGGAAAAATAAAACTTTCCGGATTGGTCAATATCTTTTTGATACGCAAAATCAATTCCTTAAAAAAGGAAACAAAAAAAAGAAGCTTACTACTAAAGAATCAGAATTATTGAAACTTCTTTGCAATAATATGAATAAGGTTCTTGAAAGAAATTTTACATTACGCACTATCTGGATTGATGATAATTACTTTAATGCCCGCAGCATGGATGTGTATATCACTAAGCTTCGCAAATGCCTGAAAGATGATCCGTCAATTCAGATCATAAATGTACATGGGAAAGGATTTAAACTTATTTGTTGAACAAAATTGCCAGTTTTGATAAATATTTGTAACAAATCAGTACTTAAAGTGAACTAAAGTTAAGTAAGGTGAGTAGGTGAGTAAATGATATAATGAGTAAATGCGAAAATGAGGCGTACTCGTAACTCTTTGAAAGAATATAAAATGAAAAAATAATAGAGGTGAGTATAGGTAAGTAAGGTGAGTGGTTTAGTAATTCAAAATTTTAGACATTCTTGCATTTAAGCATTCTATCATTTAAGCATTTTATCATTCCAAACTATGTACTGAATATTTACAAAAGAACTAATCCTGGTTGAGGTGCCAATTTTCAGGTCTGTGATAACCTTTCATTCTTGCATATTCTTTTGCCTGGTGCATAAAAGCCTGCAACCTCAATTCCATAGCAGCATCATCCTGTCCATCATAAGCAATACTCTCATAAGGAAAGTTTCCATGATCCTTCTTGAACCTGTGTGATACTGAGGCAACTACTGTTCCCGGCATGCATGTAAATGGCAGTATATTAACAATACCGGATATATTCATTTTAGATAATAACACCGAACTTCCTAAATTTAACACAGGATCACCATCATAATGTTTATGGATATATGGCTCACAGTTTGCCAGCATTTCACGTACTGATACATCCCGCTTTTCTTCAAAAAGACCATGTACTGCCTTATGCAGGGTTTTTGCACTGATATTTTGTGAAAATCCCTGGATTTTTGATTTGAGTAAACCTTTAAAATCACCTTTCCATAAACTATCCCGTGTGTATCTGTACGTAGAATAACTCAACCACTCAGAGAATGGAGTAACGAATGTTTCCGCACCGAATTTTTCCAGCCTGTCGATCACAAACCCACTGCAGAATGGATTGTCTCTCATAAAGGCCTCACCGACAACTACAATTACTGGTTTTCTCTCACCATTTGCAAGTTGTATATATTTAAATTTTTGAGCTTCATTGTGCAGCGTTTCAGCAAGATCTTTTGCTCCTCTTTCAACTGATGCAACTACTGCACTCATGGCATTCTTGTAAACCCTGTCGGTATCTCCTTTAATGAGCTCATATGGCTTTCTCTCCTGCTTCAATTTTCGCAGAAGATCCACTGCTACAAATCCTTTCCAGGCAGCAAACCGTAATTTTGTCCCATGTCCACCAGATATATCCGCATACGATGTATCATTACTGGGGGAAATAATTTTAACATCTCTATAACCGAGGCGATCAAAAATGATCCTTTGAAATTTGTTGTATTGACCAAATCTGCAGGGACCATTATGATCCGGCATAAAGAAACTGATCTTTGCCGGATCTGCTCCGGGTTCCTGTAACTTCTGCAGAAAACTTCCAGTGGTACAGATCATTGGAAAACATTCCCTGCCAGATGTATACTTTCTACCCAATTCAAGCGCTTCTTTATCCGTCATAGGCAGTACCTTGGAACTCATACCAAAGCTTCTAACAGCCGCAGCCATGACATATCCTCCATCACACATATATGGAAAATACAGTATCCTGTCTTCTGCAGGAACAGAACTCATAATCCCTGGTCTGTAAACTTCCATTTTCTCCCTTTTTACCATTCTTGATCCTTTCAGGCTATCGAGGAAAGCTTCATACCGTGTGATCATTCCGGCATCCGCACCGTGCTCATCGATTTCAATTTCAAGATATGGCTTTCCTCCCATTTCTTCATGAACAAAATGCGATAGAAATGAATCGGGTCCACACCTGAAATTACTCATATACACAGCATGTAGCTTTTTATCCCTGGCAACAATCCTGGCTGCAGACAAAATCTTTTGTCCATTCGGCCAATACATCTGTGGATAATCACGGGTGATATGTTCACCCCCCAAGGGAAGAACATCCATGGGTATTGGCAAAACATCCTGGTGGATAAGTTTCTCAATCATGCTTAGATTCAAAGCCGGATCACCAGTATTATATGGTCGTCCAAGAATTACGAGTGCTTCTTTGTCGTCAGGAAGGTTTTTCAGTACTTCCTGCCCGCGGATTTCAATATCCTGCTCAAATGCGACTTGCAACTCATCTGCCTTTCTTATTGCTCTTATCACTTCCTTCCTGGAAATCCCGAATTTATCATGCATGAAATCCGATAGTTCCTTATTAAGGACTTTACCAAAATACCTGAAATTCAAAGTTGGTACCAGCAATTTATCAATTGCTTCTTTATCATTCAGGGCAGCTTTCACCATAAAAGGAAAGGTTTGAATCCATGGGCAGTTGCAATTATTGGTCGGATTATCTTCTTCAGCCTTTGCATTGATGATAAATGGAGTAAATACATAATCTACATTTTTTTCCAGTAGATCCATGATGTGTCCATGCATTAACTCTACCGGGAAGCAGGTTTCAGCTACTATCATTCCAAGTGATTTCTTGATTAGCTGATTATCAGATTCATGTGAAATTACGACATGAAATCCCAGTTCCTGGAAAAAAGTTCTCCAGAAAGGAAATTGTTGATAAAAAAGCATAAGAGCTCTGGGAATCCCGATACTAATCCTGTTGTTTTTCGGTTCCTCCTGGAAATCTCTCATCAACATTTCTAATCGCTCCTTGAAAAGGTTCGGGATACTTTTTCCTTTACCCTTTCGTTCTTCCATTTCATATTTCTCACATCTGCCTCCATAGAACAATGGTTTTTTCTCATCTTCAATCCGTACTCTCCTTATCTTACATTGATTTGAGCATCCTTTGCAAGTAAATATATCTACTTTGTAAGGGATCTTACTTATATCAAATCCTTTGAAACGGGTTTTTTTCTTTTGCTCCCGGATGGTTTGTCTTGCCAGCATAGCTGCACCAATAGCTCCTGTCACATCAAAATGAGGGGGAATAATTATTTTTTTCCCTATTACTTTTTCAAATGCAGCAACAACTGCTTTATTATTGGTTACTCCTCCCTGGAAAAAGATATGATTACCTATCCGTTTTTTACGGACAACCTTCTGAACGTAATTTTCCACGATGGAATATGCCAGGCCGCCAACCAGGTTATCCTTTTCAACACCCTTTTGTTGCTGGGAATTCAAGTCGGTTTCCATAAATACGGTACACCTGTTTCCAAGACTGGCAGGTTTGGCAGAACCAAGTGCCATGGAGCCGAATTCTTCAATAATATTGATATCAAGCTTTTCAGCCTGCTCTTCAAGGAATGAGCCGGTTCCTGCTGCACATACTTTATTCATCTCGAAATCGACAACCACACCGTTTTTAATACTGATGTACTTCGAGTCCTGTCCGCCAATCTCAAAAATAGTATCCACTCTTGAATCGTATGCGATTGCCGCAGTTGCCTGGGAAGTTATTTCATTCTGAATGGTATCAGCTCCAATGAAATCTCCGGTGAGATATCGCCCGGAACCGGTAGATCCGGCACCTTTAACAACAACTTTATCACCCATCTCATCAAAAATCTCAGTCATCCCTTTTCTTATTGCTTCAAGCGGTTTGCCGGCCGTCTGAAGATACCGACGGGCAATTACCCTGTTCTCATCATCAATCAACACAACATTTGTGCTCAGGGAACCAACATCAAGTCCGAGGTAGACATCCAGTATATTTATATTTTCTGGTATCGGATATACTTCTTTATTGTAAACAGCATCGGTTTCAATTAATGGTTCATTGGTAATACCACGAGCCTGGTGACCGGAAAGATAATTGTTTAAATACTCCTGTCCCTTATATGGACTGGGAGTTAACTTTTCCTGATCAAGGATATGAAAAAGGGCGCCAATAGCTCCCATGGATGCGTAGTATTCCGGAATAATAAAATCTTTCTCCCCGGCATTCAGTAGTTCCCTGAATGCCCTGATCACTCCGGCATTTGCGGCAACTCCACCCTGGAATATCACTGGAGGATCAAACTGTTTTCCTTTTCCAAGTGAACTGATAAAATTCCTGGCGACTGCAAAACAAAGCCCTGCCACAATATCATGAACAGGTGTTGCAATTTGCTGCAGGTGGATCATGTCTGTTTTCGCAAAAACGCTGCATCTTCCTGCAATCCGTGGCGGTTCCTTTGATAAAAGCGCCAGCTCACCAAATTCTTTTTCTATAGATATA
This sequence comes from Bacteroidota bacterium, assembly GCA_030618105.1. Taxonomy (GTDB): domain Bacteria; phylum Bacteroidota; class Bacteroidia; order Bacteroidales; family VadinHA17; genus JADFUQ01. Next base: position 7,963 of record JAUXED010000051.1, read on the forward strand.
CCAATTCGTTTCGCCTGCTGATCAAGAAATGATCCGGTTCCAGCTGCACAAATATTATTTAAGACAAAATCAGATAACCGGCAGGTTCCCTCATTTTCATTCTCCTCCATGAAGATCAGCTTCGAATCCTCCCCTCCCATTTCAATAACCGTTTTTGCGTTAGGATATAAGCGCGCAACGGAAGCTGACTGGGCAATTATTTCATTCGCAAAATGACCGCCAATTAATTCAACAGCAAGCTTACCCCCCGTCCCGGTTATTGCGATTGTTTTGATAGATTCTTCTGAATATCGTCTGAAAATATCAGTTAACAGGGTTTTTAACAGATGAAAAGGTTTGCCATGACAAAAATTGTAATGATTTTCGACAATATTCCTTTCATCATCTATCAATACTGTATTGATGGAAATAGAGCCAATATCCAATCCCAGATGTAAATTTTCAGCCATGCCAAAAAAGTTTGAATCAGAACAATTGACAAGTAAATATAATAAAAATAAATTTCAGGAAATGGAAAGGTTAAACCCGGAAAGGTCAGTTCATTATATTTAATACTGTATTACAATTCTTGCTACTAAAAAGTACTTAAAGTGAACTAAAGTGAGGAAATGAGGAGATGGGCAAAGAAGTGAAGTTTTAACCGGATTTTATTGGTTGAAAAAGGATTTTGCGAGGAGCGTAGCGACGAAGCAATCTCCCAAGAACAACCGGAATGCCAAATAAATGAATCGTTATAGACTTTAGGAAAAGTCATGAAAGATTGCTTCTCCGCCAAGGCGGATCGCAAAATCCGTATACTTATTTATGCTTTTAAGGGATGTATAAATTGTCACCAAAATATAAAACATAAATAGTTACCAATTCTTTAGATATGTACCCCATTAGGGAGGACACGACAGGATTAGTCGAGCTTCAGTACTGCAAGGAAAGCCTGCTGAGGAACTTCAACATTTCCAACCTGCCTCATTCGTTTTTTCCCTTTTTTCTGCTTTTCCAGCAATTTTCTCTTTCTTGTAATATCACCCCCATAACACTTGGCAGTAACATCTTTTCGCAATGCTTTTATTGTTTCGCGGGCAATAATTTTTGATCCGATTGCCGCCTGGATAGGAATATCAAACTGCTGTCTTGGAATAAGGTCTTTAAGTCTTACACACATTTTGCGGCCTAGTGCATATGCATTATCCTTATGGATTAATGATGACAGAGCATCCACCATTTCTGTATTCAACAGGATATCAAGTCTCACAAGGTTAGCTTTTTCAAAGCCCGATTGATAATAATCAAAAGATGCATACCCTTTTGAAATACTCTTTAGTTTATCGTAAAAATCAAATACAATTTCAGCAAGAGGCAGCACAAAAGTCAGTTCTACCCTGTTGCTTGTCAGATAGACCTGGTTTTTAATAACCCCTCTTTTATCTATACATAAATTCATAACAGACCCTACATATTCTGCCTTCGAAATAATCTGTGCGGTAATGTAGGGTTCTTCAATATAATCAATATGAGTTTGCTCCGGCAACCCTGATGGATTATGCACCTCAATAACCTCCCCCCTGGTTGTATATACATTGTATGATACATTGGGAACGGTTGCTATCACATCCATATTAAACTCACGGTCAAGCCGCTCCTGAATAATCTCCATATGGAGAAGACCAAGAAATCCGCAGCGGAATCCGAAGCCCAGTGCAACCGATGATTCCGGTTCAAAAGAGAGGGATGCATCATTCAGTTTAAGTTTCTCCATAGAGTTTCTCAGTTCCTCATATTCGTCAGCATCAACAGGGTAAATCCCTGCAAAAACCATCGGCTTTACATCTTCAAATCCACTGATCGCTTTACCACAGGACCTTTCAACATGTGTAATGGTATCTCCTACTTTCACCTCTGTTGAAGCTTTGATCCCCGATATAATATATCCCACATCCCCTGCACTTAATTTTTTCCTTGGTTCCAGTTTAAGTTTTAATACACCTATTTCATCAGCATGGTACTTCTTGCCGGTTGCAACAAATTGTACTGAGTCCCCTGTTTGAATCGTACCATTAATAATTTTAAAATATGCATGTATCCCGCGAAACGAATCAAATACCGAATCAAAAATCAAGGCTTGCAAAGGAGCATCGGGATCACCAATGGGAGGTGGCACTTTTTCCACGATCTTCTCCAGTATCTGTTCAACCCCCATTCCTGTTTTCCCACTGGCTTCAATAATTTCTTCCCTGTCGCATCCAATCAGGTCCGTTATCTGATCCTTCACATCTTCCGGCATTGCGCTATCCATATCCATTTTGTTTAATACAGGGATAATTTCAAGGTCATGTTCTATTGCAAGGTATAGATTTGATATTGTCTGTGCTTGTATTCCCTGGGTAGCATCAACAATAAGCAGCGCCCCTTCACATGATTTTATCGCCCGTGATACTTCGTATGAAAAATCTACATGCCCCGGAGTATCGATCAGGTTCAGAAAGTATTTTTTACCTCCCGAAAAATACTCCATTTGGATTGCATGACTCTTGATCGTAATTCCCCTTTCCCTCTCAAGATCCATATTATCAAGCACCTGATCCTGAAAATCTCTCCCGGTTAGTGTGCCCGTTTTTTGGAGCAACCTGTCAGCAATTGTGCTTTTTCCATGATCAATGTGAGCAATTATACAAAAGTTCCTTATATTTTCCATTTCTCCTTACGCCATTGAAATATCCCACAAAGATATTCTTTTCATTAAATATGATAACAGGTTTTGTAAGTATATGGATTTTGCGTCATACAGAAAGTTTAACTGTTTGACTTTTGGCCTTTGACCTTTAACATTTTCACCTCTTTGCTCTTTGCTCTTTATCACATAAGCAATTATTTATAAAAATTGAAATCCCTGGTCAGATTTACCATAAAAGCATAATTATAGGCAAGCTGTATGCCATTATAGTATTGATATACGGGGATATCGAAGATAAACGAAAAATTCCACTTTTCCTTTATCCTGTAATTGATCTGTGGCGATAACAGGAAAATGCAGCCTCCGGTGAATTCCTCTGTAATTTCCCCTCTTTTATTTCTCGTTCTGAATTCATTCCTTAACTGAAGGATGACAGTCCAATCCCCTTTTATCCAGTGATCAGGCAGATGCCCGGACACGAACATTGAGGTAAATACAGCATTACCAATCCTGTAATCGTTTTTGTTTTGACGATTTGTTTCTACCCTGCTGATAAGAAAGTACCGCATACCTGATGCAGAGTTTTCCTTAACAAAAAAAAGCTGGAATACGGTACCAAATGCATTGGTTGAAGGCTGCAAATCGACCGGCAATGTTACTCCATCCACTTCCTTTAATTTCCTGGTGAGGGGGATTTTTATTCCTGCACTGCCGGAAAGATACAACCGCTTTTGATAATCGGTGTAAAGACTGAATTTTGAGGAGATTACAGTATTTGTAAATCCTGATCCCCTCAGGGTATATACCGGGGTAAGATTATATTGATATGTTTTATCGAGATAATATCCCCATTCCGTTTCCAGCGTTAACTTCCGAAAGAGCCCATAGGCCAGGATGGAACCGAAATAATTATAGCCTGCATTATTTATCTGGTCGAAATCCGATTTTGAATGACCTTCATAATAAGAGTTACTGTATGCGTGGCTGTAAAAACCAATGAACCGTAAGGATTTTTGGTCTAATACCAGTAAATTAGCTGTTCCTCCAACCGGATTTACTGAAGAAAAACATTGGGAAAGGCCTTTCAGTGGCTGAAGAATCAGGATTGCCAGTACAATTAGCTTTGTGCTAAATAACGGTAATCGTAACGGTTTTTGTTTTTGATTTACCATAGCCATCTTTAACAGTACATGTAATTAAAACTTCGCCATAAAAATCGGGACAACAGGTATATAATACCTCTGAACCACTTCTCAGGATTGCGCCTATTGAGGCTGACCAGTGATATGTTAGATTATAACCAAATGCTACGGCCTTAATTGTTGTGTTCGATCCAGATTCAATTGTGTGGTTTTCAGCTGTTAAGCTAATAAAACTCAAAGACTCATGATCTACCGGCGGCTTTGTTTCTTCTTTCCGGCAGGCATAATTTATAGCAAATATTACAGCTAATGCGGATAATATGATCTTTGTTTTTATCATTTTTTTATTCTTTTATAAAGTTATAAAAAAATAATCAAACAAGGTAGTTCATTTCGATATCTCACAAATAATCTTTTTTTCTTTCGAAACAAATATGAACTTCATCAAAAAATCCAGGAAGTCGAACGTGTTCGGGTTACTTATGCTCGCCTGCGGCATCCGGTTTGTATCGGTAATCGTGAGGCTGTCTGCACTCGCGGACAACGCCTCCCGGAAAACATGTTATCGGTGCCTAAGGGACTTAATACTGAAAAGCGACACTACCCATACCGCCAGAACATTAGTGGGTATTGTGTGTTTATTATCATTTTAATTAGGCATAATTATTGATGCTAATACAATAAAACTTTATAATTCGGAATGATCGCTTATTAATTTCCGGGAACCTAAACTATACCAGAAAATGATTTTGGTTCAACGTATTAAACAACACCCACTAACAATTGTGCAAAGTCCATTAAAACGGCTTTTGCACTTGAATGTTAGGGGCAAGTGTTAGACACAACTTAAAAGCCAGGAAATCAATCTCATTTAAAAAGTATCGAAATGAATAATAATTTGAAAATATTAATTGTAAGTATTATGTATCTGATCACATTAATATCTTGCGAAAAAAAAGACGAGTATAATTATGACGGGGAAGTATCATTTTATACCAATGCTCAGGCTTTTTTGAATTGTGGTGAATTTGACGTCGATGTATATATAGATGGTAATAAAATTGGAGCATTATCAAAACCATTACCAATTTTAGCGACGGATAAACAGCCGAATTGTGGAGATCCTTTAACTTTAACAATAAAGAAAGAGATAGGTGAATATGTTTATTCGGCTGAAGGTGAATGTGGTTATGATAATTTGAAATGGGAAGGAAATTTTCAAATTATGAAAGATAGTTGTACAAAAATATTTCTGGACATTACAGATATTTGGTAATTAATGTACTGGCTATAAAAACCAAACATCATGGGATTACATTACAAATTGATCATCATGATTACATTATTTGGATTAATTGGTTGTGAGAAACAGGAGATAAACAATCCTGAGGATATATGTGAGTATATCTATAATGAGAATGATAGTCTTATTCAAGAGGAAATTGCCAGGTTGACCTCGGATTTATTACCAAAACCATCTGATAATGATAAGTGGGGTCAGTCAGAAAATCTTGATATACTCATTGAAAGATTGAATAATTATAATTGTATTGTAGCAACTAAGGTCTGCTACGCTTGCATTTATACCATGCCTCCTCAATCTGAAGTAAAATTGGTGGTAACTTACAATAAGGAAATAATTACCAGGATAATGGATCTTTTAACGGGTGATGAAGAGTCAATGAAATATCTTAGGTTACATGATGAATAACTGCCAACAGGCGGTCATAGGTAATGCTGCTTCTTTATTGAAAGCAAAGATTGTAACAGGGAAATGTGTACCTTTAAATATTGAAAATCAGCAAACTGAAAAGCGGCACTACCCATACTGCCGGAACGTTATGGGCAAGTGCCAATGAAATAATGACTTTCAATGAAAAATTTATGTATTATACGAGCCGTAATTATCCTTCTCCTGATTATTTCCTGGAGTTGTTCTAAAGACATTGAAAAATATAAATGTAATTTGGAATTTTTCAGATATGATTATGATGAAAAAGTGCATTTAGAAATATCTCCTTATGAATTATGGATATCAATAGATAGCATTTCAGAAAATGAATCTCGAGAAATTTTAAAACAGTATGAATCAATCGATTTATCAGAAATAGAATATAAGCCACCTTTTATTAAGTTAAAATTAATTGGAATTTCCGATTGTGTGCAGATTATTAATCTTTCCGGGAATCTTTTATTAAACACACAAGTTAAATACGTTCATTTATTATTTAGATCTTCTAAGGATTCAAATTTTTATGCATATGATTATACTTTTACAGTTAAACCTAAACCAGACACAAAAATCTCTCAAATAGATAGCCTTTTAATAATAACAAAAACAAGAATAATTAGGGAAAATAGTATGTCAAATAATTATGATATCATTGTGGATAAATATTCATCAGGAAATGCTTTAGAAATGAGCGTTTATTTTTATGAGACTGGACTATTTGAATATTCTATACCCAATTCTTATGGATATTTCTGTGATGAATAAGAAAAATGGCACCAGCCAATAACAGGCGGTCACAGGTAATGCCGCTTTTTAATAGTTAGTTGAGATTTTAATAAGAAAATTTGTGCCTTTAATTAATCGAAACAAACATACTGAAAGGCGATACTACCCATATCGTCGGAACGTTGTAGCGCATTATAATAACTTAAAGTAATGAAAAACATTAATATTATATACCTTCTGGTAATTTTGTTATTTGCATTCACAAATTGCGAGAAAAATTATGATCAACCCAATAATCAAATCACTGATGGCTTATGCATTCAATTTGGGGAATCAATTATTATTAATCATGAGGAAATAGATTATTACGATTTTTCTACCCATATGGTCTATTTGAAAGAAACCAATGATTTCTTTCATAACTATAACTGGGAATTAGCAAATATGTCTTTTTCGGTCTATGCCAACAGGGAGGAAATTTATTCCGGATATCTGCACCCTGCCTGGTCTTCATCTTCGCCTGTTGGACCTTATATAGATTTCCCATTCAGATATCCCGAGTATGTCATAAAGATTAACCATTCGTCAGAAGAGTATTATTGCCTGGCAAATAGCACGCCAGACCCAAGAGAAGATGAGGAAATCATAAATACGTTGAAAGTTCATGAACAATTCCAAGCTGGTCTTGCCAATATAATAGATGAAATTGATATAAAGCCAAACGGAGAACTATCCTTTAAAATCACAATAGCTAATAAGGATACTTTCAATTACTACATTCTAAGCCCTGAGAGGACGGGAATAGGACTATTTCATTATTTCACAAATGGTCTGTCTTTTTATAATCAGACCACAGGTTGGCTGAATCATCAATGTGCAATTGTATCCCCTGAACCCTGGGATAGTTGGAGTATTGATTGGCTGGATTTATTAGAGAGTGGCGTAAGTAAATCGTACAATATACATTATTCCGATTTTGATACGATTCCTTCCGGACAATATCAGGTATTCTTTTACTATCCCGGATTAAGAAATGTTGAAATAGATGATATAAATCAATCAAATGGTCGAATTTGGCTGGGTGGG
>JAUXED010000170.1 GCA_030618105.1 Bacteroidota bacterium
AGTCTTAAGAAAACAAGATATGTAGTATATGAACATACCCCAACAGATTATATTGTCTTTGATCTGGGAGATCCAATAAAAGTTTTTAAAGATGCAAAACAAATTATTACCGGGCAAAAAACAGCTTCGGGTGTAATATCCACTTCGTTGTGGCATACTATAAAAGAAAAAAACCTTAACCCGGCTCTTGTTAATGATCTCTCTGAGATTTTTGCCTGGAGCATAGATTTTTTCGGACTGCAGAAAGGTGATTCGTTTAAAATTATATATGAAGAACAGTATGTTGACAGTACTTCAATTGGAATTAGCAAAATTTATGCTGCCTGGTTTAACCATATGGGGGAAGATTTTTATGCAATTCCTTTTGTCCAGAACGACAGGGAAAGTTATTATGATATTGATGGGAATAGTCTGAGAAAGGCATTCCTGAAAGCCCCGTTACGATTTTCCAGGATAAGCTCCGGGTTTTCAAACAGCCGTTTACATCCAATATTAAAAATACGACGTCCTCATCATGGTGTGGATTATGCAGCTCCTATCGGAACACCTGTACATGCCATTGGCGACGGAAAAATAATCAAAGCAGGGTATTATGGTGGTGCCGGACGAATGGTGAAGATCAGGCACAACTCTGTTTATACAACAGCTTATCTACACCTTAGCAGATATGGCAGGGGAATAAAATCGGGCAAATACGTTAAGCAAGGGGATATAATCGGTTATGTAGGCAGCTCAGGACTGTCAACAGGTCCTCATCTGGATTTCAGATTTTATAAACAGGGACATCCTATTAATCCTCTTAAGGTAAAAGCGCCGCCGGTAGAACCGGTTTCGAAAGAAAACATTGAAGATTACGAAAAGATAAAAAGTGTTATTACCGATTTATTAAATACTGTCCACTAATTCCTCAATCACCCGTGGGTAGTGTTCATATTCCAGTTGATGTACTTTTTTTGCCAATGAATCTGCTGTTTCACCTTGTTCAATTTTACACCTTGTCTGAAAAATGATATTGCCTTTATCATATTCTTCATTTACATAATGAATAGAAATTCCTGATTCCTTCTCCTTGTTTTCCAGAACAGCCTCATGTACCCTGGCTCCATACATTCCTTTTCCTCCGTATTTTGGGAGAAGGGCAGGATGAATATTGACAATACGGTTTGGGTAAGTTCTTAAAAACTCTTTTGGTATCAACCAGAGAAAACCTGCCAATACAATAAAATCTATTCTGTATTCTTCCAATAATTTGAGCACAATTGAATTATTCAGATCCTCCCTTGAAAAAAACTTGTTGGAAACCCCTAACATTCGGGCACGTTGCAGCACATATGCCTCCTTTTTATTGGATAAGACCAGGGATACTTCAACATTTTCCACTTTTGTAAAGTACTCAATAATATTTTTTGCGTTAGTTCCGCTACCTGAAGCAAGAATACAGATACGATTCATTCTTAGTGTTTTACATACATGAACTTCATTCAAAATTAAAATTTTTTTCTATTCTTTCTTAAAAAAAATTATAAAAGACTAAAAAAGATTACTTTTATTTGAAATATTATTGGGATTTACATTTCTTTGCAGCGTAATTAATTTTCTATTAGTATTAATTAAAATTTAAAGGTATGTCTGACATTGCATCAAGAGTAAAAGCGATTATTGTTGACAAATTAGGAGTTGATGAAAATGAAGTTACTCCGGAAGCCAGTTTCACAAACGATCTGGGTGCTGACTCTCTTGACACAGTTGAATTGATCATGGAATTTGAAAAAGAATTCAACATTGGAATTCCTGATGATCAAGCTGAAAATATCTCAACAGTTGGAGAAGCAATCAAGCATCTCGAAGAAAACATCAAGTAAGAATTGCCTCTAATTTCCCAAAAACAACATCTCAAATGGAGTTAAAAAGGGTTGTAGTCACTGGTCTTGGGGCTGTTACACCATTGGGCAATACTGTTAATGACTTCTGGGAAGCCCTGAAGAATGGTGTAAGTGGCTGTGACCTTATTACACATTTCGATGCCGAGAAATTCAAGACCAGGTTTGCCTGTGAGGTAAAGAATTTTGATCCTAAAGATCACTTCGACAGGAAGGTACTTCGCAAGCTCGACCGGTATGCACAATATGCATTGGTAGCTACAGACGAAGCCATTACTGACTCAGGCATTGATCTTGAGAAAGTGGACAAGGACAGGGTTGGGGTGATATACGGATCCGGGATTGGTGGAATAGAAACATTCCTGAAGGAAGCAATAGATTATTGTAAAGGTGACGGAACTCCACGATTCAGTCCTTTCTTTATCCCGAAGATGATCTCTGATATTGCTGCCGGTCACATTTCCATAAAATATGGATTCAGGGGTCCTAATTTCGGGACTGTTTCAGCATGTGCCACTTCTACCAACGCGTTACTGGACGCTTATAATTATATACGGCTTGGCATAGCTAACATTTTTGTGTCCGGCGGATCTGAAGCATCTATAAATCCTGCCGGTGTTGGTGGATTTAACTCAATGCAAGCTATTTCAATCAACAACGAGAATTACAAAACTGCCTCAAAGCCGCTTGATTTCCACCGTGATGGTTTTGTTATGGGTGAAGGAGCAGGTACTCTTATTCTTGAAGAATATGACCATGCCATTAAGCGAGGCGCTAAAATTTATGCTGAAGTTGCCGGAGGAGGAATGTCGGCTGATGCGTATCATTTAACTGCACCCCATCCGGAAGGGCTGGGAGCTGCATTAGTGATGAAAAATGCATTAGATGACGCAGGAATGAAGCCTGAAGAAATCGACTATATTAATATTCACGGAACAGCAACTCCCCGTGGAGATATTTCTGAAATTCTTGGGATACTAAAGGTGTTTGGAGAGCACTCTTATAAAATGAATATCAGCGCCACCAAATCAATAACAGGCCATTTGCTGGGAGCCGCAGGTGCTGCTGAAGCTATTGCTTCACTGCTTACATTGAAATATGGTATTATACCTCCGACAATTAATCATACCACTTATGATCCTGAAATTGACAATAAACTGAACCTTACTCTGAATAAAGCCCAGAAACGTGAAGTTAACGTTGTTCTAAGTAACACTTTTGGGTTTGGTGGTCACAATGCCAG
>JAUXED010000102.1 GCA_030618105.1 Bacteroidota bacterium
CTTCTTCCTCTTCTTCCGAAGTTTCTCATACCTTTTCTCATTCCAAACCCTCTGCCGGAATTATCCAGCACCATCTTTTGTTCATCGGTAAGCAAGGTACGAAATTCTGCTCTGAATTCAGCCTGTTTTTTCATTAATTTATTCATAACATTTGTCTTCTCATCAATACTGGCATTAATTGCCTTGGTATCAACATTCCCAGCCCTCATCAGATTCCTGTGCTTAATTGCAAGTTCGCTCATCTGATCTCTCAGTGGCAACACCTCTTTATAGTGTGCCAGTCTTAATTCTTTGATCTTCTCTGCCTGATCATCAGTCATATCCGGCAAGGGGCAATAATCATTCCACATCGTTCCCTGTCCCATACCAAATTGTCCATAACCTCTTGCGGGACGCTGGAAATCTGCATTATTATAATTCCATCCGGATCCATAGCCCATACCACCAGGACCTTGTCCCCGGCCACGCTGAGCAAACAGACTGGTTCCTGCTATTATCATTAACAGTGATAATAATACTGTAATTGTTCTTTTTTCAATTGTTTTCATTTTAATATTTTTTTAAGTTCAACTTCTATTGTCTTTCAACACTCTTTTGACAATTGTAATTATGTTTTTATTCCAAAGAAATAGATGTTTTTTTCAATCACTTACCAGTCATGGGATTCATGGGGTCTTCTTTGACCGGGTCCAGATCCCTGATTACCACCATGACCGCGACCAAATCTTCTTCTTCCATAACGAGGGGGCTCTCCCCTCTTCTTCATTTCTCTTCCTCTTTTACCAAACTCATTTAACCGCTCAATCTGTTCCGGAGTAAGATAAGGAGTTAGTTCTTTATGGAATTCTTTCATCAGTACACTGAACTCACCTCTGAAATTTTTCATCAGTTCGAAGTTTTTCTTTGCATATTTATCAACAACCGGCCTTATTGCTTCTTTTTGTTCATAATCTAATTCAAGCATATGCTCCATCATAAATTTGAAACCTTCAGCCGACCCGAATGTGCGCAGTTCCCTGATCCGGCTTTCCTTAACCTGGGTGGAAGTTAAAAAGCCAATAACAAAACCGATTAACAATGTTGTTAAAAGGTAAATCCCTGATTTAATTTTTGCATTCATATCATTAATATATTACTTTTCATATAGAAGAACACTGATAAGATTATCTTCCGAAATCGGATCAACACCTGTGAAGGTATTGACATTCAGTGAACCATGTGATATATACAGGCTGATAACTAAAAGTAAAATAACTGCAACACCGGAAATGGCAATTCGATTGAACATTGAAGTAAAGGTTCTGGTAAAATCTATCGATATCACTTTACCCTTTTTTTCATCACTAACAGCCTGCATAACGCGGTTACGGAACCCGTTAGAAAAACTATAATTCCTTGACGAAAACAATTTCCTCACCTTGCCAAGCTTTACCTGCTCTTCCCTCAACTCTGCAGATACTTTAAGGGCCAGTTGAAGTTGTTTATCTTCCTCCGCGGTAAGTTGATCGTTCATTGAACGAATCAAAAGATCATACATTTCCTGGTTAATCATAATATATTGTATTTGTCATTAATTACTGGTTGCTTGTTACTGGTTTCTGGTCTGCACTTTTTCCATACACTTGTTCTTTATTCTTTGCTCTTTGCTCTTTGCTCTTCGCTCTTCGCTCTTTTACACAAATGGTTCCAATATTTTCCTTAATTCTTTCTGTGCTCTTGCCAAACGCGATAAAATTGTTCCTGCAGGAACATTAAGTATTGAAGCAGCTTCTTTAGTACTGTATCCCTGGAGCATTCTTAACACAACAACCGATCGGAATTCCGGTTTTAAAGCCAGTAAAGCTTTATCAACAAGTTCCTTCGTGTCCGATTCACCTTCAGGGTTCTTTTTTTCAGGTACATCAAATTCTTTTTCTTCATTATCCCTGCTGTAAAACAAAGATATTACCTTTTTCTGCTTCTTTATTTCGTTCAGAGAAAGATTTATGGCAATGCGGGTAATATAAGTCCCCAATGCTGAATCCCCCCTGAATTTTTCCAATGAACGATAAAACCTTATAAAAGTCTCTTGTCCCACATCCTCTGCTGCTGCATTATCGCCAAGCATACCCTTCACAGTGCCAGCCACTTGCTGCTCGTATCGACTAACCAGTTCTCCAAAAGCCACATCTTCCCCATGCTTTGATTTTTCAATCAATTCACTATCACTATAACTGGCATAATCCCCCACCGGCATTTAGCTTTTATTTGTTAGACAATCCATTTGTCTGTTTTATTCCCCGTAATGTAGTTAATACCTGATTAATTACCAACAAAATATATAATCGGAGATTTCTGTTTTTCCGGAACCAGTTGCTGGTTACTTGATACTAGTTTCTGGTTACTGGGTTCTAGGTATTGGCTGTTCAAGGATTGAGGTTTAACCTTTCAAGAATAGCCACAAAGACCCAAAGACTCAAAGAAACCACTAAGTATAATCTACTGATTGTCTGTCCTTTGTGATTCTTTGTGTTTTTGTGTTTTAGTGGCATTTTCTTTTTTTGACTTTTATAAGTGTACTTAAAGCATAAGATTAAAAGTTTCACGGTTAATTAATTAATAACTCCTAAAAAAATCATGTCTCATAAAAGCAACTTTGCTAAATTTGCAGTAAGCAAACAACCGGCTTATGGATTTTAACGAGTTGAACGGAAAGATCAAATCCTGCACCAACTGCAGATTGCATAAATCGAGGAAAAATGCAATAACCGGAGAAGGCAATTTTAATGCTAAAATTATACTAATCGCTCAGGCACCTGGAGAAATTGAGGACAGTGAAGGGAAAATGTTCATTGGTCCATCGGGAAAAATATTTGACAGATTGTTGCAAAATGCAGAGATCCAAAGGGATAATATTTATATAACTAACCTTATCAAATGTTATCTTCCAAAATGCCGCAGACCATCAAAAAACGAAATTGAACAATGCTCCGCTTACCTGGATAAGGAGATTGAATTTATTGACCCTCAAATAATTGTAACACTCGGGTTTCATGCTACCCGGTATATCTTTAAAAAATATAACCTCAACCAACCTCCAAAAAAAGAATATAAAAATCTTTTCGGTAAACAGTTCCATATTAACGAAAGGATTATTTTTCCGGTCAGGCATCCAACTGCTATTCTGTTTAATCCGGAAAAAGAAAAAATAATCCAGGAAAACTATAATATGATATTAAAACTATTGTCATGAAGAAAGAATGTAAATGGTATCAGGTGTGCCCCATGAAAAGGTTTTTTCAGCAGGGAAAACTGGACAAGAAATTTGTTGATACATATTGTTTTAATGACTGGAAATCCTGTAAACGGTTTCAATTGGAAGAACAGAATATCCCCCACCCGGATAATTTACGTCAGAATGGAATTATTGATGAAAAATTGAAATAAGACATCATATAGAACATAACTTTGCAAATTAATTAAGAAAGCAATATTTGATTGATATTTTATACTAATTTTGGATATTCTCAACGAATAATTTTAAATTCTGATAAATAAAATTTAGAATCATGAAAACTAAAAAATTCCTTTACTTATTCCAGGCTGTATTATTCATCCTGCTTTTCACATTTTCATCATGTAAACCAAAAGAAGAAAGCTTCACTTTTGCTTTTATGGCAGATATTCACCTTCAGCCGGAAGGGGTAGCCACTGAAGGATTCTCAAAAGCTATTGAAAAAATTAATGAAATAAAACCAGATTTTGTTATTACAGGTGGTGATCTGATAATGGATGCTCTGGGACAAACGTACGGACGGGCCGACAGTCTGTACAAACTTTACCAGGAAATGTCCGCCGGTTTCAATATGCCTGTTTATAATACTATGGGCAATCATGAGGTTTTTGGTCTGTATGAAGAAAGCGGTGTTGATTCAACTCATGAATTTTACGGGGAGAAACTTTTCGAAAAATTCCTTGGTAAACGGTACTATGCCTTCGATCATAAGGGATGGAGATTCTATATACTCGACTCTGTCGATGAGCATCCTGATGGTGGATATTACGGACATGTTAGTCAGGACCAGATCGACTGGCTTTCTGAGGATCTGAAACAGGTTGATAAAGAGACGCCAATAGTTATCAGTGTCCACATTCCTTTTATCACAGTGCAAAACATGATAAACAAAGGCAGCTATACTCCTAATAGTAAAGGTAATACAATTAAGAACTCCAAACAGGTACTGGACTTATTTCAGGAACATAATCTTAAACTGGCTCTCCAGGGACATTTGCATGTTCTGGAAAGCATGTATACCAGGGACGTACACTATATTACGAGCGGAGCAGTAAGCGCCAGATGGTGGTCTGGTCCATTCTATGGCACCGGTGAAGGATTTTTGTTAATCACTACCAAAGATGATGATTTTGAATGGGAATATATGGATTACGGCTGGCATGCACCGGTTTTAGAGGATGAAGGATGAAGAAGTAAATAGTAAGTAGTAAATAGTATGAAGAAGTAAGAAAAGATGAGTGGTGAGAGATGAGAGGTGAGAGAACCCGTATTTTACTCAAATTCCTATATTCATCCTGAGTTTTTGAATAAATTCATGAATACCTTCCTGATCCTTATTCCTGATCATATTAATTAGCACACCTAATTGGTTATGAATATTTTCGACCTGCTCAATGGTATAAGGATTAAAAAGTATTTCTGATAACAGGAAAGTATCCTCCGAAAGCACTCCACCGGCAATATCCAAATGCTTCTTAAAAGTGGTTCCGGGCACCTCAAGCTTTTTCATACATGCAGCAAATACCATGGTTGATGAAAATGGTATGGATAATGAATACGCAATTGTCTGGTCGTGAACATCAAATGTGTATTCAAAAATATTCAGAGACAGTGATCCGTAAAACGATCTGAAAAACTGTTTCCCTTCCTCGTCAGATTCTTTAATAATAATAGCACTTTCACCGCTCAAATCTTTTATATTCCCAAATGTTGGTCCAAACATCGGATGTGTCGAAACAAATCTTCTTCCTGATTGTTCATAGAATTTCCTCAATCCGTTTTTTACTGAAGCAATATCCGCCAGGATACATTGATCAGGGAGATATGGTATCACCTCCTCAAATGCTTCCCTGGTGTTCTCAAGATTAACAGCATTGATAAGCAAATCGGGTTTGAATGCCGCAATCTCATCATAATTAGTCAACCTTTGAGTTTTGAAAAAATACCCTAGTTTCTTAAGGTCCTTATCATATATCCCAACTTCATAATCCAGACAAAGTGATTCAGTAAACCATGATCCCATTTTTCCTGCTCCGAGGATAAGTATTTTGTTCATATCTGGTTGCTGATTACTGGCTTGCCACGTGAAATGCGACGAAGGAGCATATTTCACTGTGGTTACTGGTTACTGGTTAAAAACAGATCGGCGAGCACAATAGCTGTTGCCGCTTCAACAATCACAGGAACTCTCAATGCGATACATGCATCGTGCCTTCCTTCTATTTCCAGATCAACCATTTCACCTGTAGCCATATTTATAGTTCTCTGTTTTTTGGAAATGCTTGATGCAGGTTTCACAGCTACTCTGAAAACCAGTGGATTTCCATTAGATATTCCTCCACTGATCCCCCCGGTATGGTTTGTTTCCGTTCTGCCATCAGCAGAAATAAAAGAGTCATTATGTTCACTTCCTCTCATCCCTGCTGCACTAAATCCTGCACCAAACTCAATCCCTCTTATGGCAGGTATTGAAAATATCATATGACTAATAAGCGATTCCAGGGAATCAAAGAAAGGTTCACCAAATCCCACCGGTATTTGTTCCCCCTTACACTCAATAATCCCTCCTATGGAATCTTTGGCATCAATTGCACTTCTAATAGCGTGTTCGATCTCCTTCTCACCACCTGCCTCTTTCAATATGGCTTTTACTTCAACAGGGGCGATTATTTTCCTGGCAATAACGCCTGCAGCTACCAAACCTATTGTTATCCGTCCGGAGAAACGTCCTCCTCCACGTGGGTCATTAAAACCCGAATATTTTTTCCGGGCTGTAAAATCAGCATGTCCCGGTCTGGGTATATCCGTAAAATCAGCATAATCTTCCGATCTGGTATCAGCATTTTCAAAAAGTATTGTGAGCGGGGCACCTGTTGTATGCCCTTGATAAACCCCGCTTATTAACCTGGGAATATCGGATTCCTTCCTCGGTGTTGTTCCCTTTGCACCACTCTTCCTGCGCGCCAGGTCAATTTCAAAATCCTCCCCTGAAAGTAAAATTCCCGGGGGACACCCGTCGATTGTCACTCCAACTTCCGGACCATGAGACTCACCAAAAATATTTATCCTGAAAATTCTTCCAAAACTATTCATTGAACTTACCTCCTGTTTTTTGATAATCTGTGAAAAAATCAGGGTACGATTTACTGATACATTCATACCCATGAATATTTATACTACTCCTGGCTCCTACCCCGGCAACAGCTGCTGCCATTGCCATTCTATGATCATTCCTTGAATTGATCGTACCTCCGGTAACGGTTCCTCCATAAACAATCATATCATCTCCGTCTGTTTTGATCTTTATGCCAACTTTTAAAAATTCTTCAACCAGCGCTTCTGCCCTGTTGCTTTCTTTCCCTGCAAGCCGGCTAACTCCTTTTATCCTGCTTTTCCCTTTCGCATACGATGCAAGAACAACCAACGGAGGAAACAGATCGGGGCTGTCTGTTGCATCAAAACTGAATGGTTTCATCTCTGCTTTTGCAACCTGAATTGTATTATTGCCTCTGTTTATCCGTGCGCCAAACTGTTCCAGCACATCCAGAATTTGCCTGTCAGCCTGGCTCGAATAAATATCCAGATTCTCTATCTCTACTTCACCACTTACAGCACCTGCAACGAGCAAAAAAGCTGCTCCGCTCCAGTCACCCTCAATCTGATACTCTCTGCTTTTGTATGATTGACCACCCTGGATAAAAAAATGTTCATAATTATTGTTTATCACATTAATTCCAAAATCTTCCAGAACTTTAATTGTAAGGTCGATATAAAACTTGCTTTTAAGATCATTTACAGTTAACCCCGAATCTTTTTCAGCAAGTGGAAGAGCCATTAGCAATCCGGTAAGAAATTGTGAGCTTAATGAACCATCTACTGTTGCTTTTCCACCGGTTAACGGACCGCGAACTGTTACAGGAAGTTTACCCTGTTTTGATGTAACTCTTGCACCCAGATCAGTAAGCGGTTTTTCGATCATCGCCACCGACCTGCTTCTCAAAGTTCCATGACCAACCAGAGTAATTTCCTTTCCCGACAAAGCTGCAACAGCAGAGAACATTCTCAGTCCCAAACCCGACTCACCACAATTAAGTGTATTCCCTACAGGATCAAATCCTCCGGAAATTATCACCCTGTTTTTTTCAACTTCCACTTTCGCTCCCAAAGCCACGGCAATATTCAGAGC
>JAUXED010000164.1 GCA_030618105.1 Bacteroidota bacterium
TTTTTTAATCAAGGCAAAATGGCAGTATTTGGGATTTTTTCAAAAGAGAAAAAGGAAAATCTTGATAAAGGTCTGGAAAAGACCAAGGAAAGTGTGTTTAAAAAACTGTCCAGAGTAGCCGTTGGTAAATCAAGAGTTGATGACACGGTTCTGGATAATCTTGAAGAGGTCCTTATAAGTTCCGATGTGGGAGTAGATACTACTATCAAGATTATTGAAAGAATTGAAAAACGGGTAGCAAAAGATAAATATCTGAACATTCGTGAACTAAATATTATACTGAAGGAGGAAATTGAAGCACTCCTTGAAGAAAACAGATCGGATAACTCTGATGATTTCTCCGTTACTTCAAATAAGAAGCCATATGTTATTATGGTTGTGGGAGTTAATGGTGTGGGAAAAACGACAACCATTGCCAAGCTTGCATACCAGTTCAGGAAGTCAGGAAAGAAAGTACTGCTGGGAGCTGCTGATACTTATCGTGCTGCTGCTGTTGATCAGCTACAGATATGGGCAGATAGGGCAGGGGTTGATATGGTAAAACAAAAAATGGGTTCCGATCCTGCTTCTGTTGCTTATGATACGCTTAGTTCCGCGTTGTCAAAGGAGATTGATGTTGTTTTAATTGATACCGCGGGAAGACTTCATAACAGATCAGCGCTCATGGATGAACTGGCTAAAATACGGCGTGTGATGCAAAAAATAATACCAGATGCCCCGCATGAAATATTACTTGTACTGGACGGTTCAACAGGGCAAAATGCTTTTGAACAAACCCGCCAATTCATAAGAGTTACTGAAGTTAATGCCATAGCACTTACCAAACTTGATGGAACTGCTAAAGGTGGTGTTGTAATTGGGATCTCCGATCAGTTTAATATACCTGTGCGGTATATCGGTATAGGCGAAGGGTTGGATGATATACAGGTTTTTAATAAGAAAGAATTTGTGGATTCGCTCTTCGCGTAACCCGTAACCCGTAACTCGTAACAATCTTCATTTCGATGATAAAACCAATAAACAAAATCAATGTCATTACACTTGGCTGTTCAAAGAACATTGTTGATTCTGAAGTGCTTCTAAAACAACTAGATGCTGGTAACCTGATAGTGGAACATGATTCTGAGACAACCGATGCTCAGACGGTAATAATTAATACCTGCGGTTTTATCAGCGATGCGAAAGAGGAATCTATAGAAACAATTCTGCAGTATGCCAGGGCAAGGGAAAAAGGTCAAATTCAAAATCTATATGTTATTGGCTGCTTATCAGAGAGATATAAAGAGGAATTGAAAAACGAAATTCCTGAGGTTGACAGGTATTTTGGCGTAAACAATCTTGAACAAATTGTAAAATCGCTTGGAATTGAATACCGTAAAGAACTTCTTGGAGAAAGGAACCTGGTTACCCCGGGACATTATGCTTACCTGAAAATAGCAGAAGGCTGTGACCGGAAATGTTCTTTTTGCTCTATTCCTTTAATCAGGGGTATACATAAATCACGGACTATTGAATCACTTGTAAACGAAGCTGCTTACCTTGCAGAAAAGGGAGTTAAGGAATTAATCCTCATATCGCAGGATCTCTCATATTATGGACTGGATATTTACCGCGAACAACGACTAAAAGATCTGATAGATCAACTTTCTGAAGTTCCCGGTATCGAGTGGATCAGGTTACATTATCTTTTCCCCGCAAATTTTCCGGCAGATATTCTCCCTGTAATACAAAACAAAGAAAATATTTGCAATTATCTTGATATCCCATTCCAGCATATTGCTGATCCGGTACTAAAGGCAATGCGACGTGGTATTTCAGGCAAAGAAACCTATGAACTGATAAACAGGATCAGGGAGGAGGTTCCGGGAATCGCTCTGCGAACAACCCTGCTTACCGGATATCCTGGTGAGAATAAGAAGGATTTTGCAAAATTGAAGGAATTCATATCTGAGGTAAGGTTTGACAGACTGGGTGTTTTTACTTATTCACATGAAGAAGGGACATACAGCTTCAAAAACAATAAAGATGATATTCCTAAAGAGATCAAAATACAAAGGGCAGAGGAAATTATGACTATCCAGGAAAGTATATCAGGCAAGCTGAATAAGGAAAAAATTGGTTATATTTATAAAGTGATAATTGACAGACAGGAAGGAGATTATTTCGTAGGGAGAACTGAATTCGATTCACCTGAGGTTGACCAGGAGGTTTTGATAAAACCCGCTAAAGGGTTAATAACAGGGGAGTTCTGTAATGTTATTATAACCGGTTACGATAATTTCGACCTGTATGGAAGAAGAAGTTGAGTAGTTGAGCCTGTGTTGACCGACCGTAGGAAGCGTCAGTATGGTTGAGTAGGGTGAGTAGAGCGGTTTCAAACCCTGACGGTGGTTTAAAAGCAAACTTGATTTTATGTTTAACTACAATTACTTTTATTATGAGTAATTCTACATTGTGGAAAAGTTACATATTATCTCTTATCCTCTTTGGCTTTACGATCAACTTTACTTACGCACAGGAGAGAACAATCGACCTGGTGTTGACTGCCGATACAACTACGCTGAATGAAGTTGTTGTTATCGGATATGGCACACAGAAGAAAAAGGAGCTGACCAGTGCTATTTCCAGTGTAAAATCTGAAGAGTTCAACCAGGGCTATGTGAACAATCCTGCACAATTGATCCAGGGTAAGGTAGCCGGTTTGTCTATAACTAAACCCGGCGGCAACCCGAACGAAGGGTATAACATACGCCTGAGGGGTTTGAGTACCATTAGAGCCAATACCCAGCCCCTGGTGATTATTGATGGTATGCCCGGGGCGTCTCTCGATAATGTAGATCCTAACGATATTGAATCCATGGACGTGTTAAAGGATGGTTCCGCAGCAGCTATATATGGAACCAGGGGTTCGAGTGGTGTGATCATTATAACGACCAAAAAAGGTAGAAAAGGCACTGCCCACATAGACTACAATGCTTATGTTACTTCTGAGATGGTTGCCAAAACACCAAATATAATGAATGCAGAAGAATGGAGGGTTTTGTCAGCCAAAACAGGCCTGGGAACTGACTTTGGAGAAAGCACTGACTGGTTTGATGAAATCACCCGGACAGCCATATCACAAGTACACAATATTGCCATGTCGGGAGGAGGTGATAAAACGACTTACCGGGCTTCATTCAATTACCGTGATGGTGAAGGTATTATGCTTAATACCGGATTCACTCAGCTTAACGCAAGGCTTAATCTCACACAAAAGGCATTGAATGACCGGCTTACCTTAAGTTTCAATATGGGTGCTACACACAGGGAATCTCAATACGGTTTTTCAGATGCATTTCGTTATGCCTCTACCTTTAATCCTACGGCTCCTGTAATGAGTGATGATCCGGCATATGACATTTATGATGGATATTTTAA
>JAUXED010000159.1 GCA_030618105.1 Bacteroidota bacterium
GGAGGGTATGATGTAAAAAATATCCCTGAATTAAAATACGGTTCCTTTAGTAAACCAATCAGAAGGTTTTGTGCCAGATATTCAATAAAAAATGCAACACTGAATTTACCGGTGACAGAGAGTTTAGTAGATGATGCCCGGAGGTACATTGAGGATTTCAAGTTTCGTATATTGCCCACAGGGTATGATCCGGAAGCGTATACTTATAGTAATCAGAAAGAAAAAGTTATACTTACAATTAGTATAACAGACACCTACCAACGTTATAAAATAAAGGGGCTGGACCGATTTGTAGAACTGGCTAAACTTATGCCTGATTTCAAGTTTAAACTTGTTGGCGTATTATTCGCAGCAGAGCATCTTTTTAAGGATATTCCTGAAAACCTGGAACTTATACCCCCGCTGGCTCATGATATCCTTAAAGGTATCTATAGATCGGCTATGTTTTATGCACAGTTCTCACGAAGCGAGGGGATGCCAAATACTATATGTGAAGCCATGTTATCGAAATGTATCCCGATTGGACTAAAAGTAGGCGGTATTCCTGATGTGATTGGTAATTCAGGAATTTTATTTGATGATTGGGAGCCTGTTCAGGTGAAACAGAGCATTGAAGAAAATTTTGAAAATACAGCTCTTGCTGATTCAGCCCGGGAAAGAGTTATGAAACTATACAGCATTAAAAAACGCGAACAGGAATTAAACCTGATCCTAAGTTCCTAACATCAATTCGTCCATTACTCAGGCTACATCTTTTGTTTATCAATATTTAATATATCGAACTCACGTTAATTTAATCTCTCATAACAATATTAGCAACCCTGTTTGCTGTTTTCCCATCCCACAATTCCGGTATGCTTCCTTTCTTTTTTGCTCCTTTTAATATCTTAAAGGTAGTATCTTTAACAAGATCAAGATCTGTGCCTGCAAGATGATTTGTACCAATATCAACGGTAACAGGTCGCTCGGTATTGTTTCTGACAGTAATACATTGAATACCCATAAACGTGGTCTCTTCCTGAATTCCTCCACTGTCTGTTATAATCAGTTCGGCATTTTTGGCAAGTGCCAGAAAATCAACATATCCTAACGGATCGGTTAATAAAACATTTTTGGCGAATTGTTTTAATAAACCAAATTTTTCAAGGTTCCCTTTTGTACGGGGGTGAACAGGGAATAACACTTTTTTCTCTACGGATATATTATTCAATAAATTGACAATATCCTTGAGGCTTTTCAGGTTGTCAACATTATTTGGTCTGTGAAAGGTTACGAGAATGTAATTTTTTAGTGAAAGCTCTAAATCTTTTGTGATCAGGGAGGCATTAATCGCGGGTAAATAATGCACAAGACTGTCAATCATAATATTTCCTACAAAAAAGACTTTTTTACTGTCAATCCCCTCCCTGTTCAGGTTTTCAAGCCCGCTTTTTTCACTGACAAACAGATAGTCAGCCAGAATATCAGTTACCATTCTGTTGATCTCTTCAGGCATGGAACGGTCAAAACTTCTCAAACCGGATTCAACATGAGCAATTTTTATTCCCATTTTTGATGCTGTTAAGGCACCGGCTAAAGTTGAATTTACATCACCGGGGACTATTATTAAGTCGGGTTTTTCCTGTAAAAGCACTTTTTCAAATTCGATCATAATCCCGGCAGTCTGTTCGGTATGTGTGCCTCCCCCGATTCCCAGGTAAAAATCTGGCTTTGGAAGATCAAGCTCATCGAAAAATATTTTTGACATATTCTCATCAAAATGCTGTCCTGTATGACATATCTTATGGGTTACTTCTTTTGAAAAAGTTTTAAAAACTTTATGCAAAGGGGCTATTTTAATGAAATTTGGACGTGCTCCGACTAACGATATAATTTTTTTCATTTTTTATTTAACTAATCCATTAAGTAATTCAACAAGCTTTTCCGTAAGATTCTTTCTTGAGTATCCGGAGATATCACCTGCACTAATTTGCAAATTGCCCTTTTTGTAATCATGATATAAAGCAAGTATATTGTTTTTTAATCCGCTATAGTTTTCGAATCCGGATACTATACCTGCGTTAGTTTCATTAATTATTTGTGCCGTATCTCCATCTGTAGGGCCAATAACAAGAATAAACCTTTTTGCTGCAAGATATTCAAATATTTTTCCTGGAATAATACCTGAAACATTTGGTGTGTTATTTAGTGCCAACAATAGGATTTGCGATCTTTTAATATGATTTATAACCTCAGGATGATTTAAATGATTGATGTGTTTTACATTCGCTTTAAGATTAAATTCCTTAATGTTTTCCCATACGGAAATATCCACATTCCCAATTAATCTGATGACCAGGTCTTGCTTGAATTCTTTATTATTAATACAAATATTAGCGAGAACTTGCCAGAAAGCAATAGGGTTCCTGTCTTTATTCATTGAACCAATATGGGTAATTACAAATCTTGTATCAGGTTTAATTTTTAATCCTTTGAAATCATCCGGATCATAACCATTGGTGATTACCTCAATATTTTCGGTACCTAGATCACGAAATTCATTTGCCCAGTTCCAGCTAACAGTTGTAACAAGATTTGCTTGTTTTAATACCTTTTGCTCAAGTTTATGGTGTTGTTTATCAGCCCACCTGGTCAATTTCAGATCTTTATAAAAATCAATATTCGTCCACGGATCGCGGAAATCTGCCAGCCATGGGATATTTAATTTCTTTTTTAGTTCCATGGCAATAAGGTGCATGGAATGTGGAGGACCGGTGGATATAATTATATCAACAGGATTTTTTTTCAAATAAGTTGTTAGATATTTCACAGATGGTTTTATCCAGAATTTTCTGGCATCGGGGATAAACAGATTCCCCCTGATCCAGACTGAAATTTTTTCTTTTCTTTTTGGTTTCTTTTTTTCAGTAAGGAATCCGGTTTGTATTTTTTCTTCTCCTTTTTGTCCGAGAAATTTCTTATAAAATGAATAGGGTTCCCATATCTTCTTTTTCAGCACAGTAATGCCTTCAGGGATATCCTTCAGCAGTGAGCTGTCTTCAACAGGAATTTCCGGGTTTTCCGGAGTATAAATAACAGGTTCCCAATTAAAATCCCGCAGATATTTTGTGAATTTTAACCATCGCTGAACCCCTGAACCTCCGCTTGGCGGCCAGTAGTACGTTATGATGAGGACTTTATTGGAGGGTTTAGAGGGGGTAGATGGATTAGAGGGATTAGAAGGGGAAGAGGGGGATGTCATTTGTTTATTGATTTAATAAGCCTATTCAATAAGAAGCTAATTTCTGAACACAATGATTCTATTCTGTTATTTACTTCCTGATCAATAAATCCGAGATCATAAGATAATAGAACAAGATATCTTGTTTCTTCCAAAGAACCTCTTGAAATGTATAAAAAATGCACATATTCTTTATCTGAAGACCTTGATTTACCCTCTACTATATTGTTAGCAATAGATACAGCAGCTCTTCTAATTTGTTGTGTAATACCAAACTTTTCATCGGATGGAAATTTTTTCGTTAATGAATAAATATCTAAAATAAGATAATGAGTTTTTTGCCAAACTATAAGACTCTTCCATGGATGATTCTCATTCATTTTGTAAAATAATTATTTTTATACTCCCTCTTTATTCTTTTATTCCCCCTACCCCCTCTACCCCCTCTTTATTCTTTTATTCCCTTTATTCCCTC
>JAUXED010000153.1 GCA_030618105.1 Bacteroidota bacterium
GGAATAAAAATCCTCCGGTTTATTATCCACTTTGAAAAAATATCGCCCAGAGTACCGAGAATCGCAAACTGCACCATTGCAGTAACGATTGGGTAGGTCTGTACTATTTGTATATACCACTCCATATCTAAAAAGGGTTTGTAAGGTTTATAAAAAAACAGGTGTTTTTTTTATTACCTTAGTTAGTAATTAGAATGTCTAAGAAACGAAATAAATAATTAAACCAATCCCATTTGAACAAAATATAATAAAACGGCTATCTTTACCATATATAGCTGCTTCAATGCAAACTTGAATATGATAATACTTTGATAGTTGCATTTCAGACATATTTAATTACGTTATTAATAACGTTATTAATAACGTAATTAAATACCTGATGAAATCGGGACTAAAATAGAAAAGTAATGAAGAAAAATATACTCGGCAATTTGGACTGGAAGCCTCCTGAAGATTGGATGACTATTAAGACCATTGATATGCATACCGGAGGCGAACCGTTACGGGTGTTTACAGAAGGGTTACCCGAAATACATGGCAAATCTATTTTGGATAAAAGAAAGTATTTCAGTGAGCATTACGATGATATCCGTACAGCTATTATGTTGGAACCACGGGGACATGCTGATATGTATGGAGCAATTATTACTGAACCAACAACACCGGATGGTGATTTCGGTGTGTTTTTTATGCATAACGATGGTTACAGCACTATGTGCGGGCATGCAATAATCGCATTAACAAAACTTGTGTTGGAAACAGGAATTATAGTAAAAACAGGTAGAAATCCGGTAATTAAAATAGATGCACCACCCGGAAGAATTGAATCAACTGCAGTAGTAAAGGATGGGATTGTAAAAAAAGTCACTTTCAGGAATGTACCATCATTTCTGTTAATGCGTGATCAGTCGATTGATATTTCAGGCATAGGAAAGATTGATTTTGACGTGGCTTATGGTGGTGCATTTTATGCCTTTTGTGAAGCGAGAGACCTGGGACTTAACCTGGATAAGAGCGATTACGGGAAAATAATTGACTTCGGAAAGCGAATAAAGAAAGCTGTGAATAATAATTTTAGTATTAACCACCCTTATGAACCCGATCTGAGTTTTCTCTATGGCACTATCTTTACAGGAAATCCTTATGATTATAGTCACCATAGCAGGAATGTTTGTGTTTTTGCCGAAGGAGAGGTTGACCGGTCGTCAACCGGTTCCGGAGTTAGTGCACGAGCTGCACTTCATTACGCTAAGAAGGAATTGAATGTTGGAGAAAAGATCACTGTTGAAAGTATACTGGGAACAACAATGGATGTGAAAATTATAAAATCATTGAAGTATGATATCTATGATGCTGTAATACCGGAAGTAACCGGGTCATCAGAATTTACCGGACAGAATACGTTCTACCTTAACCCGGATGATCCGTTGAAAGATGGATTTATTTTCAGATAAGAAATATTATGGAAACAGCCATGACAATAGATGAAAAAATTGCAAGAGTAAGGGAAGAGATGGAAAATACAGGTATGGATGCATATATTGTGCCTGTTACTGATCCTCACCAGGGAGAGTATATGCCTGAAAGATACAGGTCAATTGCCTGGCTGACAGGATTTACGGGTTCGGCAGGGACTGTTGTAATTACCAGGGATTTTGCCGGGTTATGGACTGATTCCCGGTATTTTATTCAGGCAGAACAGCAATTAAGAGATTCGCCGGTTTCCCTGGTTAAACTTAAAGTTTCTCATACACCTGAATATATTAAATGGATAACTAAAACACTTCCCGGGAATAGCAGAGTGGGAGTTGATGGTAAGGTGGTTTCTGTTTCACTGGTCAGGCAGATAAAGGAATCATTTTCGCATGTGGGGATAAGTCTTGATACAGAACATGATATTGTCAATATGGCATGGAAAGATCGTCCGGAAATACCTGAAAATAAAGCATTTGAACATGATGTGCAGTATGCCGGGGTTGCCAGGAAAGATAAATTGCAAATCATACGGGAACAGATGCAGAGGAAAAAAGTAACACACCATTTACTTACCGCACTTGATGATATTGCCTGGACCTTCAATATCCGTGGAACAGATGTTCGCTATAATCCCCTGGTAACTGCATATTCTGTTATTAGTGAGACTTTTGCTTACCTTTTCATTGATCGGAAGAAACTTCCTGAACAGTTAAAAGAAAAATTAATTAATGATGGTCTTGAAATAAAACCATATGATGAAATTATGAAATTTCTTTCCGGTTTGGATCCGAATGATGTAATGATGATCTCGCCGGGAAGCACCTCATTCAGTTTGTTCAATTCTATTCCTGAAAAAGTAAAGGTTGTTGAAGATATCAGCATACCCACCCGGCTTAAGGCAATAAAGAATGATATTGAGATAGATCATATTCGAAATGTAATGGTAAAGGATGGAGTTGCATTAACGAAGTTTTTTTATTGGCTGGAACAGAATTTGAGAAAGGAGAGAATCACTGAAATTTCAGCAAGTAAGAAACTCGAAGCATTTCGGCGTGAGCAGGAAAACTTTGTCCATCCCAGTTTTGCAACTATTGCAGGATATGGTCCTCATGGTGCTATCGTTCACTATGAAGCAACACCTGAAACTGATGCTGAACTGAAACAGGAGGGGTTATTCCTGCTGGATTCGGGTGGGCAATATCTTGATGGAACAACAGACATCACAAGGACAAATGCACTTGGACAACCGACTGCTAAGCAAAAGCGCGATTTTACACTTGCTTTGCAGGGGACTATTAACCTTGCCCGAATAGAGTTTCCTGAAGGAACAAAAGGTTACCAGATCGAGATCCTTGCCAGGAAAGCCTTGTGGGAGAATGGGCTGAACTACGGGCATGGTACGGGACATGGTGTCGGTTTTTTTCTTAATGTTCATGAGGGACCGCAAACAATCGGGACCGGTGCATCAGGAAATGCACAAGTTGCTATGGAGCCGGGAATGCTTACGGCAGATGAACCCGGCATCTACCGTGAAGGAGAATATGGGATCAGGACTGAGAATCTGATATTATGTGTTCCTTCAAAAGAGACAGAATTCGGGAAATTCCTGAAGTTTGACACAGTTACCCTTTGTTTTATTGACACAGATCTGGTGGATAAATCATTGTTGAATAAGAAAGAAATAAAATGGCTGAATGATTATCATCAAAAAGTATTTGAAAAATTATCCCCGCACCTGGAGAAAGATGAAAGGAAATGGCTGGAAAGGAAATGTAAGAGACGAGGGGGCGAAGAGGAGAAGAAGAGAAAAGGAGAAAAGGAGAGGAGGAGAAGATGAGAAAATGTGAAGTAAATTAACTCCGGGTATGCAATAGAAATAACCGGTTTTTTTCAACCGTTTGGATAATTATCTTTGTTGACAGATAAGTTCACCGGAAATTCATTTTACTGATAATTTTAGGCGTTGGGCAATTCACCAAATAAATACAGGGGCAAACTAAATAAACAATCGTTTGAATTGTTATTCAGAGAGAATTTTACAGCTCTTTCCGGATTCGCACGTAAGTATGTCAAAGATATAGACACCTCAAAGGAAATTGCCCATGACGTTTTTATTAACCTGTGGGAAAAGAGGAATGAGATTGATTCTGAGAAACCATTACGGTCATACCTGTTTACATCTGTAAGAAATCGTTGCCTGAATTATATCCGTGATCAAAAGAAATTTGATAGAACGGAAGATATAACCGGGAATCCGGGATATTTACAACTTACTGAAGATAATGACCCTGTTGAGATGATGGAGCTGGAGGAGAGAATTAACCTGGCTATTGACTCTCTGCCTGATAAATGCCGCGAAATATTTATTATGAACCGTTTCAGGGATCATAAATATGCCGGGATTGCAAAAAAACTTGATATATCAGTTAAAACAGTTGAGGCACAAATGTCCCGGGCACTAAAAGCCTTGAGGGAAAAGCTGGCAATGTACCTGCCGGTGTGGATTGTTTGGGTGATAAGTATTTTTAGT
>JAUXED010000160.1 GCA_030618105.1 Bacteroidota bacterium
GTAAGGGAATATCCCCGTTTCAGAACCTGTTCCGGATCCATGTAATTGATGGTTTTTGAAGCAATTTGTAAGTAATGTTTTTTTTCAATGAAATACTTCCCGGAAAATGATTTTACGGAAGATTGAGAATATCGAAGAAAATCTTTTTTCGCCTGGAGAAATCTATTAGTCCTTTTTTCAAAACTGTAAGATAACTGGTCGAGGGTCCTGCTATTTATTACCAGAACATTGTTCCCGATGCGGGCTAATTTTCGACTTAGATCATCAATTTGTTCCTGCTTGTTTTGGAGACAATCATTAACCAGGTTAATTGCAGTTGTCTGTAGTTCTTCGAGATACTGATCAAGTGAATATGTTTGCATAATAAGGAACTCGGCAACGGCAGTAGGGGTTTTAAGTTTTGTATGAGCTGCAAGATCGGCAACGGAAATATCTTGTTCATGACCGATACCTGTAAGTACAGGCAGGGGGAATTGTGTAATATGGTAAGCAAGGTCGTAGCTGTCAAAACAGCTAAGATCTGACTTTGATCCACCACCCCGGATAATTACCACTATATCGAAAAAGTTCTCGTGAAGGTATATTTTGTCTAAGGCCTTAATAAGAGATGGTATTGCTTCATCTCCCTGCATAATTGCAGGGAAAAGCTTAACATAATATGTGAAGTCGTAAGTATTGGACAATAGTTGGTTCATAAAGTCCCTGTAGCCTGCAGCAGTTTCAGAGGAAATCAGGGCAATCCTTTGAGGAGCAGTAGGAAATGGGATTTGTTTATTCATTTCAAGTACACCATCTTTATCCAGTTGCCTCAGGGTTTCCTGTCTTTTTCTTTCCATATCCCCCAAAGTATAGCCCGGATCAATATCCAGAATATTTAAACTTAAACCATACTGTTCATGAAAAGTAACTTTTGCTTTTACAAGTATCTTAATCCCTTTGTCAAGTGAAATACCGGATGCTGTTTCGAAATATGGTTTAAGCATTCTGAAAGTATATGACCAGATAGTTGCTCTTGCCCGGGCAATAATTTTATCATTATTAGAGTCTTTTTCTATTAATTCAAGGTAGCAGTGTCCTGAATTATTGATCTTTAACTCACTTATTTCAGCTATTACCCAATATGAATCAGGGAAGTTCTGTTCTATTGAATTCCTGATTCTCTTGTTTAAATCGAAAAGAGTTGATTTTTCTTCCATCTACTATTTTACCAGCTTTTTAACATAACAATATTCGCCTGATAACACTTTTATTATATATATTCCTTGTGACAAGTTGCCAAGATTATCGATTGTAAGCTTAAATTCTCCACCCGGCAGGTTTACATATCTTTTTTGCATTATCATTTTTCCCTGGATATTGTAAAGTTCAAGAAAAATATCCTTTGGTGCAATCTGGATAAACAACAGAGATATCTTGTCAAGAAATGGATTTGGATAAATTCTTTTAATTCGGATACTTGAGTAAGGCAGGTCAGCTCCGATTTGTGATAGAGCATTGGCAAAATTTGGTAGTCCATAGCCGATAAGAGTATCCGGGTTCTGATATTGGCTACTACTCTGTTTTATCATTTCAATAATTTCAATATTACTCAATTGATAATTAGCTTGCCAGAGACAGGCGGCGAGGCCCGAAATTACCGGAGCAGAACAGGATGTCCCGTTACATCCTATCAAGCCGGAGCCCAAACCCTGGGCAACTGTTCCAACACCCTGGGCAGCTATATCAGGTTTTATACGACCATCATATGATGGACCTACTGAACTAAAAGAAGCAAGCGCACCATATGCATCAACTGCACCAACTGCAAGTATACTGTCAGCATCAGCAGGAGCGGTAATATATTTCCATAATTTATTCCCTTCATTACCTGCACTTACCACAACAAGAATGCCTTTTGAAGCAGCCATAACAGCTCCCTTTGAGATACGTGTTGTTCTTCCGTCCATTTCTTTGTACGTGTAGTTTTGCAATGTATCATCGAAGGTTGAGTAGCCCAGCGAAGTGTTTATTACATCAACTCCTGCACTATCCGCAAACTCGGCGGCAGAAACCCAGTTTTCTTCTTCAATCCGGTACTCAGATCCGGTGTCTTCCGATCTTAATAACCAATAATCTGCTCCGGGTGCCGAGCCTGTTAATTCGTTGGGCAGGTTACCACCCATGATTGACAGAATTGTCATGCCATGTGAGTGTGCATCAAGTACCCAATTATCGCCATCAACAAAATCGCGCTGCCCCAGTATCTGATTATTTGTCCATAAACTATCGAAAGCCGGTAAAATATCTGCATCAGTAAATCCGGCATCAATCACAGCAATTTGCATGCCTTCACCCTTATATCCATATTCATGTAAAATATGACCATTGAGCATAGTTAACTGATTATTTTGTGTTGTTTGCATTGCTAAATCAGCACAGGATTCAGGGATAAATTTATTCCTGAGTGATTTCTTTTGAACAGAGGGTTTTATAAGTGTTAATGAATTGATAAATGTAATCTTACAAATGGTGTCAAGTAAAATAGTGTCCCCTGTTTCGATAAGTACTGAATTAAACCATTTTGATCTGTTGATGATCCTAAGCCCCAGTGATCTTAAGCTGTCAGTATAGTGTGGATTAACAGGCAGATCAGACTCAAAAATAGCTATGTTTTGCCTTATTCTTCTCTGGATAGCTCTTTGTGAAAGGAATTCTTCCGGCTTTTCAATCGAATAAGGGTTATTGTTTTTATCTGCAAATTCAATACGGTATTTAGCAAAATTCTGGGCTGAAGTAACCTGATTAAAAAACAATATTATAATTAGTACGGTAAAAAGTTGCCTCGGGATTATGCGGGTGTAGCTATGCATCTTATCATGTATAATGGTAAATAGCGCATATTCAATGCTTCATTCTGATATCGCGAATGTCAGGTTCTTTTAATTTTCCTTCTTCCTGTTCAAAACTCTCAAATATTTTTCGCTCATATTCATTTAATTCGTCTTTGTTAAGAACTTCCCCATAATTGTATTTAATGGTTAATTTTATTTCTCCTTTCTCATTATAATATAACCATTTTCCATGTCGGAGATCTTTCCGGTATATACCTTTTACTTTCAAATTTCCATCATGGTAAAAAGCTTCGTAATCACCATTTAATTTA
This sequence comes from Bacteroidota bacterium, assembly GCA_030618105.1. Taxonomy (GTDB): domain Bacteria; phylum Bacteroidota; class Bacteroidia; order Bacteroidales; family VadinHA17; genus JADFUQ01. The sequence continues at coordinate 3,143 of JAUXED010000160.1, forward strand.
TCGTTGAGGTATGTTGAACTTACAACAGGGTTTTCGTTTAGGTAGTAACGGGTCCATTTACCCTGCTTTATCCCGTTTTTCCAATGAATTTCTTCGGTAATAATCCCATTTTCATAATACTTATAAGATACTCCGTCTTTTTTCCCATTTATGTAGTTTTCAAGAGATGATAGATGACCTCCATAGAAAGAGAAATATTTCCATTGCCCCTCTTTTTTCATATCAATAAATGTTCCTTCTGCGGCTTTCTTTGCATTTTGGTAGAATAGATTTGCCTTTACAGTTTTCCCATCTTCTTTGTAATTCATAATAGCCTTAATCTTGTTCCCCGGGAAGAATCTTTTAAATTCCCCAACTGGTTTATCATTTATAAAATATCCAT
>JAUXED010000060.1 GCA_030618105.1 Bacteroidota bacterium
AATAAGGGTATCTCCGTCTTTGTGTGTGTTATAATTGAATATGAAATTATACTATTCATCTAAAGAATCGGGCATTTCATACAATAAATGCCAGAATCCTTGACAATTAATAATATTAAAAATAATTTAGCATCAAATCAACAACTATGAAATACCGAAATTTATCAGACAGATTCTTTAGATAATTTATGCCTGATCGTGGTATTTTTTATTAATCTATTGTATTATGAGTAATTTTATATATCAAATAAAAGAGGGTGGATTTGCATTTATTAGTGATCTTGTAGCAATTGTCTTTTTGCTGGTAACTGTGCTCACAAGTGGCTATTTTCTCATCTTTTTAGTCATTAATTTACTGTAAACCCGAATCTTTTACCATCCGGGAATGAAGTTAAGTCCAAGTACTCCTTTTTGAATTCCGTCATCCCGGAAAGGAAATGCATAGTACGGCTCAAGAATTATTGCCCCGAATATGTTTACCCTTAAGGAAGCCCCGGCACTGTATACCGGCATCCGGAGACCCGGACTATCTGCTATGTAAACAAAAGAGATATCCTCAAAATCATACCATGCCAGACCAGCATCAAGGAATAAGCATAACTCGGTAAACAGTAGTTTCGACTTGATCAGTGAGAGTCGTTCCGGACCGGAAAACGGGAACCGGAGTTCTAAATTGGCAACTGCCATCTTATCTCCATATAATTGATTTATTGCCTCCTGAACTTCATTATAATCCATCTTTTCATATATCTTGTTATTGTCATACCCCCTGACATACCATGGATAGCCCAGATATAAAGGTGACAATATCCTGCTATCGGTGCTTCCATAGCGGCCATAATGATAAATTCTTGCAGCTAATGTAAAAGGTCTCATCCTGAAATATTTACGGTAATCTACAAGAGCCGTAATAAAATCGATCTCTCCGAAATACTTTTCAACCTGGAATCGTGATCTGCTACCCTGCAAGGGTGAAGCGTAGCCAAAAATAGAATTATCGGTAACAAAGGCAGCATCCAGCTTCCGGATATTAAATCCATCCGGAGCATCCAGTTTCTCCCTGCTCTGACCAATTAACATTCCGAATAGATCATAATAACTATGCCACCTGTCAATCCGGTAATAGTACCACGACTGTGAAACACCAAACTCAACCCTCCGCGTAGTAGAAAAAGGAAAATAAGCGAATACAGATACCTGATCTTCAAACATTCTCATCTGGTCCATTACCAGGTCATCAACAATAACATATTCCTCCCCGTAGCTAAGAGTATCAATGGTAAGGTACGCTGTAGCATACTGGTAAGGGATATGGGAAATTGAAGCGCCCCAGTTTAATCTTTTTGCCTGGTTCATATATGCAAACTGACCACCAAAATCATATATCTCACCGTTAACCGCAAGCGTTGTAAACAATTGGTTTTTACCAACTATATCACTAAAAATTGCAAACACACTACCTGCCATCCCTGTGCTAAACCTATTAGTACTCACTCCTGCATTAATATTGGATATATAATCTAATTTGAATTTAGGTTGATAAACTTCGGTTTTATATTTCTCTTTCTCAATTTCCATGTAACTTTCCCGGTGACTAAGTTTTTTATCAACCAGATTTGGGTTTATAAGCCCGGCTGGAGGCAGTACAGCAGCCTGAAAATTCAGGGAATCTGATGACACTTCAAATTCTTTGAAATCTGCAGCTTCGGCTCTGTAAATTGAATATTTCCCGCCATAATAATGTGAATAAGAGATTATATCCATACTACGTGCAACACTAATTGCAGGGGAATAATGGGTTACTCCGCTAATCCCGGTCATATACCTTGTCATCTGGTATGTTTTTCCTGTTTCCGGATGAAAACGATAAAGGTTACGAAACCCGTCACGGTTTGAAAGAAAGTACACTGATTCACCATCAGAAGCAAATACAGGGTTAAGATTGTCTGCACCATAAAAAACAGGAAGCACACGAACATTGCCTTTTTCCTCCAGATCAATAATTCCAATATTAAAAGCAGTATTTGAGATATCTGTCTCATCCGGTTCTCTGTCTGTGGCAAAAACAAGATATTTTCCATCTGGCGAGAAAGAGGGTTGGATATATGAATAACGGTCGTTCGTAATTTGTTCCACCCTGTTTTCAATCATATAAAACCTGTAAAGATTATTTATCCCGTCAACCAGTCCTGCAATTACAATACTTTCCCCATCTGACGACCATGCCGGATTGTTAAAGGAAAGTATACCCGGAATATTGTATTCCTCAACAAGTTTCCCCTTCTTAATATCTATAATTAAAAGCTTGTTTTTTCCTTTATCAAACGCGCTAAATGCGAACTTCTTACTATCCGGCGACCAGGTGCCTGATGACTCAAGATAGTTTAAGGCATCAATTTCATTTCGATGGATAGTACTTGATAATTTCTTGATTATTTTGCCATTTTCTGCATTAGCCAGAAACAGGTCAAGCGAAAGCACATCTCTTTCAGACAGAAAAACAACATATTGTCCGTCAGGACTGATAGACGGGGAAAGATTCATATTTCCGGCATTACCCGAGAAAAGAATTTTTTCCCCTGTGGGATTATCAATAGTATCTGTCATTATTCCGGTGTAATATCTCTCCATGGCTGATTTCCATATACCCGAGAAAGTTTCTGCCGTTAATCCGATCTTGCGTTTAATTGCTTCTTCATAGCCAAATTTTGCTGTTTCCACAAACAGGGGTACAATAATGGTATCCCCCCATGTTTTTGCCACAAATGCCCAGAATGCATGCCCGTATCTATATGGAAAATATTTCTGATTCCTGGTCATCTCTTTAAGCGTGGGGAAATCATCATTCAGGATAGCATCCCTCATCCACATTGCTGTATGCTCATCAACACTGCCGATAGATAAATATTCTGCCATGCCTTCAACCATCCAGAGAGGGAGATTCCGAAGTGAGTTCATATTTGTTGAATCTCCCCGTATAATCGAATTGTACTGAAAAGCGTGAACAAGTTCGTGCCCCAGAACATGATCGGTCTGTGAACTAGTTGGCGCTATAGGCATAATAACCCTGTTCTTCAGGGCTTCTGTAACCCCTCCGGTACCTACACTAATCGCCCCCATGATAGCTGTTGTCTGTTGAAAATCAGCATGATTCTCATAGAAAATAATCGGGTTACGATCTTTTATGGAATCGTGGAATATACGCTCATGAAGTTTATACCATTCTTCACATGCCCTTGCCAGTTGATTGAGCAGCGAGTCATTATCCAGATAGTGGTATATTTCAAAATTAGGGGTCGTATAAACTTCAAACTCGAAATTTTTATATGATGGTTTATTACGACCAAAATATTGTGCGTTAATATTTATAGATGGAATGAAAAAGATAAGGATAAAGATCCATGCTTTAAGTATAAAACACTTTTTTATATTTAGGTTTTTTGATATTGCATAAAAAATCATATTCTGATATTTGTTATTTAGGCATTATTTATCTACAAACTTCCTTACGAAAAACCAATCATAATAGTTTGTGCAAATATTATACCACCATAACTATTCCAGCGATTCTTTTATCTCACTAATCACTTGTATCTGCAATTGTCTGTCTTCCAGATTTAATGTTCCAAAAATCATGTTATTGTGCCAGTAAAAAAGTATCTCACCATTATACTTATCGCTGATACGTATTTCTCCTTCTTCAGGAATTTTTTCTGTTTTCCCTGCAAATTCAAAATATTGCTTCAGTAATTTCAGGCAATCTTCTTTGTTCTCCCTTACAATTATAAACAATTTAAAATTCTTGTCATTCCTTAAGTAATCTGTGGAAAAGGCACTTCCTAAAAAACTGTGCCCAAGGAAATTCTCAGCAATGTATATTTCAGTCTCAGGTTTTTTACCCTTACCGGGAAACATAGCTAAAGTTTCAGGAAAATGGTCAATCCCGGCTACACTTACAACCACAGAATTAGCTATGGACATCATAGCATCTTCAACCTCTCCGGATACTTCAGGAGTTCTGATTTTTATATAATATTTGTCAGCCAGAAAATGGATCAATGATTTTTCGCGATATCCCTGGATTCCAAGGTCAATGAAGCTGAAGTCGGGTGACCGTTCAGTACTGTATATGCCAAAAGCATCACGGGGAGTTGCATGCTTAAATATCTCAACTTTAAAGGAAACATCTCCTTTTATATATTCAGCTATATATAATTCTATAAAATCGTAACTCAGGTAGGAGTCCGCGGCACCATTAATATAGTCCCAGAGAGTACCCGGATTAAATACAGGGTATTCCTGTTTTATCTCCCAACCATCCAATTCAGGAAACGTAAACGGATATGTTTCCCGGGCAATTGTTCTTAATCCTGACAAACAAACCAATATAACAACTGCCAATAGACTTATTCCGGATCTGACTAATTTGTATTTCATATGTTTATAATTTATTTCGGGGTTCGGTTCATATTAATACTTTTTTGTATTATACAGTGGAATTGTTAAAAATTAATTACGTTATTAATAACGTTATTAATAACGTAATTCTTGTTTGATATTCAACAACTATTTAAACTAATTGAATTAATAATATCTATACATATTGAAGTAATCCGGCAGGCAGGTAAACTCAACAGGTGTTAGTTAACAAACTTTTATTCAATCTTTCGCACTTTTTGATTTTCAGTTGCAGCATCTACCATTTTAGCCCAATTCACCTTTTTCCCCGTTTCAACAGATTCATATACATAACCCTCATCTGTCAGAAGCAACTTGCATTTCCCAAGATCATATCTCAGTGATTCAACAAAGTCGCCTTCTTTCAGGAGGTTACCATCCAGATCAGCCATCTTTGGCTTATTTCCGGTTTTCACGGATCCGTTTTTTCTAAACCATTTAAACATAACTTTTGTTTTTTATTCACTCTAAAGTTACAAAAATAATGATTAAATTAGTGAATGCATAAATGATTGAATGATTGTTGCGTGTTACGGATTACGGGTCATGTTAGTTACACAATTTTTTATCAATCAATTATTTTCATAATTTTATACTTTTTAAATAATATTCTTAATCAAACCTCTATATAATTATGATTGAAAGAAAAAGAAATTTAATGGTTTTACTTATTATCTTATTTGGAGCTAATGTTTTCGCTTATACCGGAGAGGTAGTTGCCTCGTTTAAGAATCCCGGTAATTCCGCTACAGGACTCACTTTTGATGGGAAATATCTATGGATGGCTGACAGGCAGGCAGATTTGTTGTTTCAAATAGATCCACAAAACGGAAAGACCATCCGTTCTATACCATCTCCGGGTTATTGGCCTACAGGATTAGCCTGGGATGGTAAACATCTCTGGAATGCCGATATCAAAGGCGGAATTCCTCTTGCAGAAAATTACAATGGGAAAATTTACAAAATAGATCCGGAAAACGGAACAATTCTCCATACAGTAATTGCTCCAACCAAAAGACCCAGAGGATTAACATGGGATGGTGAATATCTTTGGTGTATTGATGAAAGCGGGGGGAAAATCATACAATTCGATCCCGACGATGGCACAACCATTCGCTCCATCAATGCCCCTTCAATAGATTCGAGAGGTTTGACTTATGACGGAAAGTATCTATGGGTTTCTGACAGAAGACGGGATGAGATTTATATGGTAGAGCCTTCGGATGGTTCGGTAATTATAATTGCTGATGCTCCGGGACAATTTACTCGTGGACTTGCATGGATCGGGAATAATTTATGGGCAACAGATTCGCAGGAAGATATGCTTTTCAAGCTGAAAGTAAATGACGGAGAGAAATATGTAAAAACTAATATGCGCGAAGAAAAAATTGATTACACCTATCAAATAACCAATTACGGCCCGGGCGAGGTAAAGAAAGCAGATATATATCTGGCTATACCATCTAACCGGTTAACACAGGAAATTACGGGTAAAATAAAATACATCCCAAATTATACAGATATCGTTATCGATCAATGGGATCAATCAACAGCTCATTATGAACTAAAGAATTTAAAAGCCGGCGAATCGAAAACTATACATATGATCACAACCACAAAATTATGGGATGTAAGATATTTTATTTTCCCCGATCAGGTTAGCCCTCTGGAAAAAATTCCTAAGGAAATATCAACGTTATATCTGCAAAATAATGAAAAGTACCAGCTTAACCATCCAACTATTCAAGATGCTTTAAAAAAAGCTGTGGGAAATGAAAAAAATCCATACTGGATAGCCAGAAATATTTTTAATTATGTTATTGATAATATGTATTACAAAATGGAAGGGGGATGGAATACTGCTCCTGCTGTTTTAGCTCGTGGAAACGGTTCTTGCTCTGAATATTCGTTTGTTTTTATATCCATGTGCCGGGCTGCCGGTGTTCCTGCACGCTATGTAGGATCGGTTGTAATTCGTGGTGATGAGGCAAGTATGGATGATGTTTTCCACAGATGGGTAGAAATTTATCTCCCGGATTACGGATGGATCCCTGTCGATCCAAGTGGAGGAGACCAAAGTAAACCGAGAGATCAGGCACGATATATTGGAGGACTGGCTAACAGATTTCTTATAACAACCCAAAGCGGAGGCGATTCGGAAATCATGGGCTGGACTTATAACTCAAACGAGTTTATTGTAACTGATCCAAAAACAAATGTAGTAGTCGAATATTTCGCAGACTGGGAACCAATTCAATAAAGAACATAACTACATAAGTTAATTTAATAATAGCAATTATTCAGTGCCTTAAATTTAGAATGCTAATAAAAGAAATGATTGAATGCGTAAATGAGTAAATGAGTAAATGATTGAATGACAAGATTGTTACGCGTTTCGTGTTACGAGTCTTTGCCAACTGCCAATTGCTAATTGATTGCCGACTGTGGACTGTGGACTACCGACTGTAAATCAACGAATAATTTTGAGGTTCCGATACGTATATATTTAGCTTCTACAACCCAAGTTTTTCTTTCAGCTTGGCGTATCCGCTCCGGCTTACAGGTACTGACTGGTTATTATTCATAATTACCTTATATGATTCTTTACCATACTGTTCTAACCTGTTTATTTTGTCTATTCTGACAATAAACGACCGGTGCACCCTGATAAACTGGTTATCAGGGAGGCTCTTTTCAAAAAATTTCATTGTTTGCTGCTTAAGGAATCTGCCTCCCTGAGTATAAACCATTACATAATCATCCTGGGCTTCAAAATAAATTACATCATCAACAGGGATAACATTGATAGTGTTTCCTGATTTCACCACAATCCGGTCAATTGTTTCCCCCGTTCCCTTTTTAAATAAAACATTTTTCTTAACAGTATCGTCCTGTTTTTCACTGGCAACAATTCTGTTTATTGCCCGCTTCACTGCCTCTTCAAACCTGTTTTTTGAAAATGGTTTAAGAAGGTAATCAATCGCGTTCATTTCAAAAGCTTTCAGTGCATACTGATCATAAGCTGTTGTAAAAATAATTTCAGGTTGATGATCAAGCAATTCAAGCAATTCAAAACCTGAGATTTTTGGCATTTGCACATCCAGAAAAACCAAATGTGGTTTTATCTTATTAATTCCTTTAGTACCCGTAAAGCCATCTGCATATTCTGCTTTTATTTCAATACTTTTAAAAGGTTTCAGGTAACTTCTAACAAGGTCACGGGCAGGTTTCTCATCTTCAACAATTACAGCATTGATTATCATAGTAATTTATTTTATCGGAATTTATTTTTTTGCTGACTGCCGACTGTGGACTGGAGACTGTTCTTATAATGTGATTTTGATTCTACCGGAATGCTAATTCGTACAATAAATTTGTTTTCAGTTTTGCTTGTATAAAGTAAATCGTTCCTGTTATAGTTTAGTTGCAGCCTTTTACTTACATTTTTTAAACCTACTCCTCTGCCTTTTCTTGCAGGTATTTCCGGATCAAAGTTATTGATAACCGTTAAAGTACAAAAATCCTTTTTCATCTGACATTCAAGCCGGATAAATACGGGTTCTGAACTTTCGTAAACACCATGTTTAACTGCATTCTCAAATAGAGGTTGTAAAATCATATTTGGAACAAGAATCTTGTTGCATATTTTATCTATTTGTTTTTCAAATATTAATCTATCACCAAAACGAATTTTCTCAATATCCAGGTATAACTCAACATTATTTAATTCATCTTCTAGTAAGGCCATATCTCTCTGGTTTTTATCGATAGCATATCGAAGAAATTCTGAAAGTTTCACAACCATATCCCTTGCCTTTTCGGGATCGATTATGGTTAGAGAACTGATTGAATTCAGGCTGTTAAAAAGGAAATGAGGATTGAGTTGAGACTTCAAAAGAGTTAACTCCGACTCCCTGATAAGGGTCTGGAGCTCAGCTTCCTGCTTTGATTTTTTTTCCAGGTCAGAATAATAAGTAATCAGATAATATATTAATACGATAATAAGATAATAAAATACTCCGGCAACAAGCCGATAATACCGTGCCTCACCCTGAAATATCATATAAGACTCTTCAATATTCAATAATGAGCTCAATATATATTCGCTAAGAAATGTCCAGGATAGCAGACACACAACTGCTATAGCAAGGTGATTAAGCACAAAAGAAAACCGTGTTGATTCAAGAGTATTCAGAAATCTGGCAGGATACCAGATTCCGAGTCCTAACAGCAAAAACAAACCGTTATAAACCAAGCTGTCAATTAAAACCACATCAAATGAAAACTCCTTTATACGATAAATAAGAACAGCATGGATTCCAAACATAAGTACCCATGCTGCAATATAAACAAGTAGTGTGGTTTTTTTTCCTGCTATAGGATGTATCATTGTTTAAAAACTTTGAATTTCTCCACCCCCAAAAATAACAAGACCTTTTATTATAAGTTGCTTACCGGGATCATAAACAATATGCGGGTCGGTGAGTCGTTTGTCCGAGAATCCTCCGAAAACAGAAGTCACTTCAACTGTTACATCCCAATCCCTTGGAACAATAAATTTTCCACCTCCAAACATTGTAAATATATCAATAATATTCTTCCCATTAGCCAATTCAGACTGCGTAAGATTTATTGTAGAACCTCCAAAAATGTAAGTCACCTTTCCTCCTTTAAAATCTTTTGAAATAATTAGCCTTTCGTTGCCTCCAAAAATCGATAATTCATCAATATAATCCTGATTACCTGATGCATGTATATTCCGGTATCCACCCCTTCTGAAAAGGATGGCCAACCCTATAAAAATAAAGATCATTGGCCAGAATATTCTTTTGAACTCATATGGTATATGTAAAACATCAGGGATAAGGAAAAATCCTCCGATGAGAATAAGCACAACACCGGTAGTTTTGTTCTCTCTCGACGCAAGAAGGATTGCCCCAAGAACGATCAGTATCATCTCCCATGAGAAGAAAATATTCCGGATTGCGTACGGGAAAAAGTTAAAATTGTCAATTACCAGGAATGCGCCTATCAGCACAAGAATTACTCCCAGTATTGCGCGTTTGTTGCTTCTTTCGTGTGTCATTATATTAGCTTTTGTTAATAAAAAATTGTTTTAATAAAATCTCACTTCAAAAATATCTATAATACCCATCACGAAAAACAGAAAATCGGTAAAATGCGGAAAACAGTCGGTGAATAACGAAACAGAGCTGTCTGAAGCAACAAAATCTGTTGCTAACTCCTTGAAAATAACGAAATAAAAGCCAGTTTTTCTCTTAATATTTATAAAAAACACGATTCGTAACAACCTCATTATCAGTTTTTTTGGACTGAATTGATTTTTTTTGTATCTTTGCACTGTAAAAAATTTGAACATATCTTTTCTCACCTTATATCAGGTAATATTAATAATGAAAAAGGTAAAAATAAAGGATTGTTAATGACTGAAATAGAAAAACTTGAAAAAATAAAAATCAATGCGGAATCTCATCGGTTATTACTACAACTCATGGATGAGAACCCGGAGCTAAAAAAAATTATCCTTAACTCAGAAACAATCAATGATGTTACCAGACCAATAAAAAAATGGGCAACAGATATATTAAACTCTCACCCGGTTGCCATGAAGTATTACCTGAATGGGGTAAAAGGAAATGGAAGAAAAGATTTTGAAAAACTTACCTGGCAAGACTTTGCCGCTATCAGAATACTTGATTATATTGATAATGCCGGAAAAGAATATAAAGATTTAAACCTCCATGGAGATATTTCGGTAAGTAATCCGTTTAAACTTACCTGGCTGGCATTCCATTACGGAAAAGGAGGAGCAAAATCATATTTCTTCCATGATATGATCCATCTTTTCAGACAATTTTCAGGAAAAGAGACAAGAGAATTACCAACAACAGAAAAACTACAGGAGTGGATGGACAGGCATCCTTCCGGGCTTGATCCTGAAATTATTCGTCTCAGGGAAGAAAACCGTGACCGGATAATCGGCATAATTATTAATAAGATCGATGAAGGAAAGATAAAAAGCAGGAAATACCATTTTAAGGAAGGAATGTCACGGGAACAGAAATATTATCAATGTCGGGAATGGTGGAATGACAAGGTGTTTCATCTCAGGTTTGCAGTCAGAGATCCTGACATGCTAAACGAGATGCTGGAATACTCCATCGATCCTGATACTATGAAAATTCTATATGATGCACGTGATCAGGGTATTCCTTTTTTCGTAAATCCATATTACCTCTCACTTCTTAATGTCAGGGTTCCAAGCTCAATGGTAGGTGCTGACCTTGCTTTGCGTGACTATGTCATTTACAGTAGACATCTTGTTAAGGAATTTGGTCATATAATTGCATGGGAAAAAGAAGATGTTGTAAAACCAGGTGAACCTAATGCTGCCGGCTGGTTATTGCCTAACAAATATAATATACACCGCAGATATCCTGAAGTCGCTATCCTTATCCCGGATACAATGGGACGGGCATGTGGCGGACTATGTTCTTCATGTCAGAGAATGTTCGATTTTCAGAGCGGGTATCTTAATTTTGATCTGGATAAATTAAAACCCAGGAAAAAATGGAAAGATAAGCAGGAAGAATTGTTGCAATACTTTGAAAACGATTCTCAACTTAGAGATATTCTTATTACAGGTGGCGATGCCTTAATGGCTTCAGATCAATCGCTAAAAAATCTACTTGATGGTATTTACAATATGGCTGTCAGGAAAAAAGAGGCTAATAAAAAACGGCCTGAAGGTAAAAAACATGCTGAAATAATCAAGGTCAGGTTAGGAACCCGCCTGCCTGTATACCTGCCAATGCGAATAGACAACAAATTTAAAAAAGTGCTGGCTGAATTTAAGGAAAAAGCCGTTAAGGTTGGCATTAAGCAATTTGTTATTCAAACCCATTTTGAATCTGCCATGGAGATAACACCCATGACAAAAAAGGCGATCAATACGTTGATTGAAGCCGGGTGGATGGTAACCAACCAGACTGTTTTCACTGCGGCATCTTCAAGAAGAGGACATACTAATAAACTAAGAAAAGCACTTAACGAGCTTGGAGTGCTTTCATATTATACATTTTCCGTGAAGGGCTACATGGAAAATTATCATAGTTTTGCTACCAATTCAAGAGCTCTGCAAGAACAAACAGAAGAAAAAATTGCAGGGAAAATACCTCCCCAATATTACGATATTATAGCAAAACTCCCATCTAAACCAAAAGAACTAAAAAATCAAATTGCAAAGATCAAAGAAGAATGTAACATCCCGTTCCTGGCAACAGACAGAAATGTTCTTAATCTTCCCGGTGTTGGCAAGAGCCTTACATTCAGAACGATTGGCATTACCCGTTATGGACGGAGGATTTTGGAATTCAACCATGATCCGACCAGAAATCATAGCCCGATTATCCATAAAATGGGAAAAGTTATTATTATCGAATCTAAAGCAATAAGAAAATATTTGGAACAATTGAAAGAAATGGGTGAAGATATCTCGGAATATCAAGACCTTTACGGATACTCTATCGGCGAAACAGAAGAAAGAATGTCGCTGTATGAATATCCTGAATATGACTTCAATGTTACCAAAGAAATGACCAACCTTGAAATACCTGATATTGTGTAATAGGAGAAAACTCATCTTACTCACCTACTCAACTTACTCACCTTACTCAACTCATTTATTCCATTTTAAGACCAATAACCAGGATATCATCAATCTGATCCAGATCCCCAATCCACTCAACAAGAGTTTCATCCAATATCTTTCCTTGTTCCTCCATAGACTTATCTTGTATATTCAGGATAAGTTTCTTAAATCTTCTGGACATATATTTCTTTCCTAGCGGTCCACCAAACTGATCAACATAACCATCAGAAAGCATGTATAGTGATAATCCTGGTTTTAAATCAAGGTCACTATGACTAAAGTGGTCAAATTTCTTTACCGAGATACCAATTGGCATCTTATCTGCATTAACTTGTTCAAGAATGTAATCATCATTATTAAGTGAACCTTTTGATAAGTCCAGTTCATCATCATTTTTCAATTTCGTTTTCTCATCTGAAGTAAGCTCCCGGACTAAATACAGAGGATTATAAGCACCTGAGAACTGGATAGTTTTATTTTGCTTATCCAGGATAATCAATGAGAGGTCCATTCCATCTTTAGTTTCATCTTCCCCTTCCCCTGTTTGTTTAAGAGATGTCATCACGTATTCCCTCAAATCATCCAGCATCTCGTTTGATTTTTCGATCTCAGGTTTGGAGATTATCTCATTCAAAAACGAAATTCCCAAAAGACTCATAAAGGCTCCCGGAACACCATGCCCTGTACAATCGGCTGCAACAATAAATACTTTGCCTTCGCGTTTGGCCATCCAGTAAAAGTCGCCACTAACAACATCCCTTGGTTTAAATAAGATAAAGTGGTTTGGGAAATTCTCTTCCAGGATATTTTTCGATGGCAACATGGCTCTTTGTATCCTTCTGGCATACAATATACTATCTTCCAGTTCTTCTTTTTGCTTTCGTATCTCGGCTGTCCGTTCAGATATAATCCCTTCAAGACGAATATTCTCATTCCTAAGCCTGCGTGTGTACAAATTAACAATGACGATAATAATTATTATTGCAATTATCATATAAATAACATACGCAAGAACTGTCTGGTACCATGGTGGTAATATAGTAAATGTATACAAAGCCGGGGTACTTTCAATTCCGAAAGCATTTAAAGCCTGAACATGGAATATGTAATGACCCTGCTGCAGGTTTGTAAAAGTAAAATCTGTTTTTTCATTCCATCTTGTCCATTCATCAGAATATCCTTCAAGCCAGTAACGGTATAATGTTGCCTCTTCCTGTTCGAAAAATGGTGCCGCCCATTGGAAAGTAAAATTATTATACTTGTAATTTATCTCCTGAACTAATTCCTCTGGCTGTAATAAATCAACGCGCAATCGTCCATTTTCTGCAGTAGAATAATTTGTCCCGTAAAACACCACAGAATCTTCACTAATATTAACCTGACGAATTAAAGTATTATAAGGTATTGAGAAATCCTTCTTAAAGTCTCTATCATATTTATAAAGTTCATTTGATACTCCCATCCAAACATTTCCTTTATCATCATCATAAATAGCATCAA
>JAUXED010000115.1 GCA_030618105.1 Bacteroidota bacterium
TGTACAACTTTCTTTAAATATTTTTTTTCCTTCCTGTGCAGGAAGATTATAAATCAAAAATGTTGATAATAAAAAAATCAGCATTCCTGTTTGTTTAAGATTATTTCTGTTCATTTTCATGAATTTAATTTAGAATAAGAATTTAAATGATTACAAACATACAAATTTCGCTGAATCTTGTAAATTGCTATCTTTGAAAATTTGCTTTTCATATTTGAATGATAAAATGTCCACAATGTTACGAGTTTCGGGTTATCCGCCTTCGTTACCACTACGTCGGACGAAGCGAGTTACGAATTCACCTCTTCACATTTATGCATTTAATCATTTATGCATTTAATCATTTAACACCCCAATCCTATGTTAGAAATCCCTCCCCTGGTAATCCTGCTCATTGGTATAATTATCGTAATTGGATTAATAATTTTTCTGCGCCTTAACGCTTTTTTTGCGCTTATAACAGCATCGATTATTGTCAGTTTGCTGGCTCCAGGAGAGTTTTCCGAGAAAATCAGTCGTGTTGCTATGGCTTTCGGATCCACGACCGGCAAGATCGGCATTGTAATCGCACTGGCAGCAGTTATTGGACGGTGCCTTATAGAAAGCGGTGCCGCAGACAGAATAGTACTATGGTTTGTCAGGCTATTCGGTAAAAAGAACTGTTCTGCATCACTTATGTCCAGTGGCTTTCTGCTTTCAATACCGGTTTTTTTCGATACTGTTTTTTATTTACTGATCCCCATCGCGCGTTCAATGCACCGCCGTACCAAAATTAATTATGTATTGCTTGTTTTGGCTATGGGTGCAGGCGCATCTATCACACATTCGCTGGTACCTCCAACACCCGGACCGCTTATCATGGCTGATACATTGGGTATCGATCTCGGGTTTATGATCGCTATCGGTATACTGGTTGCCATCCCGGCAGCAATCATAATTATGTTTTTTATCAAGTATTATTCCAGGAGAATGGATATTCCAATGCGTCCTATCGAAGGCGCTGAAGATGAGTCTGAACCTCTGCCTGACGACCGTTTACCCGGTTTAATAACTTCCCTGTTACCGATCATTCTTCCACTGCTCATGATATCAGCACATACCATTGTCTCCACACTGGCAAAAGGAGCTGAAATAACCTCCAATATAAAACAGGCTGAAGAGATAACCGCTGTATTAGGTAATGCCAACCTGGCAATGTTGGTTTCTGCAATTATCGCTCTAATCGTGTTTTACCGTCAGAGACATCCCGGGATGAAAGAATTTGGTAAATCAGTAGAAACCGCATTAATGAGTGGCGGGATCATTATCCTGATCACCTCTGCAGGTGGAGCATTCGGAGCCATGCTTAAGGAAGCACAGGTAGGACCAGCCATTCAAGCCATATTCGGGAACGGTGCAGACCAACAATTAGGAGGAATAGGACTGTTGTTTATGTCGTTTCTTATCGCTTCCCTGCTCAAGTTTGCCCAGGGATCAACAACGGTTTCCATGATCACAACATCGGCAATGGTAGCTACAATGTTGCCATCACCCGAGATAATAGGATTTCACCCGGTTTATATTGCCGCTGCAATAGGTTTCGGTGCCCAGTGCGGCGCCTGGATGAACGACAGTGGTTTCTGGATATATGCAAAAATGAGCGGATTTACCGGGATGGAAGCTATAAAAACCTGGACTGTAACCCTGGCAATAATGGCTATTATTGGCTTCCTGATTACTTTGTTTTTTGCAACTTTCTTACCACTGATTTAATGATAAGTCAAAAATATAAAGAGAAATATAACTAACTGCGGACTGTTGATTGCTGACTGTGGACTGCCCGCCCGAACGTACCGTTCGGTACGGGCGGGCCGACTATTGACTAATTATTTGTAAAAGACTCTTTTTCCATACCTCATATGCTTCCGTAATTTGCGATTCCAATTCTGCCTCCGGTTCAATTCTTTTAACTATTTCCAATCCTTCAAATGCTTCTTCAGGAGATCTGAAAAAGCCGGTCCCCAAAGCTGCTCCCCTGGCAGCACCAAGCGAACCATCTGTGTTATATAGCTCAATTACCGCTCCGGTAAGTGTTGCAAGAGTATGAGAAAACAGGTCGCTAAGGAACATATTTGCATTTCCTGCTCTAATAACTTTTGTTTCGATACCTGTATCTCTCATAACATCCATTCCATATTTAAGCGAAAATGCAATTCCTTCCTGTGCAGCTCTGAACAGGTGTGCCTTATGATGTATGTTAAAATCCAGATTTTGGATCCTGGAACCAATATTCCTGTTTCCTAATACCCTTTCAGCACCGTTACCAAAAGGATATACCAGCAAACCATCCGATCCGGCAGACATCCGGGATGCAATCTTATTCATTTCTTCATAACCGGTTCCCTGATCAGCAACGTTTTTCTTTAGCCAGGAATTTAGTATGCCCGTTCCGTTAATACATAAAAGTACACCAATCCGGGGATTCCCTTCTTCGTAGTTTACATGGGCAAAGCTATTGACTCTTGATTTAGGATCATATTTCACCTTATCAGTAACACCATATATTACCCCTGATGTTCCTGCAGTTGCAGCCACTTCACCAGGCTCCAGTACATTCAGTGAGAAAGCATTATTTGGCTGATCACCGGCACGGTATGAAACTTCCAGACCATGTGGCAAATTGAGTTCATTTGCAACAGACTCTAATAAAGCACCCTGGTCTGAGAAAGTTGGAATTATTTCAGGTAACATATCATTCTGTATCCCGAGATAATTTAATAACATACCCGACACTTCATTTTTATTGTAATCCCAGAAAATCCCTTCTGACAATCCGGGTATAGTAGTTTGTACATTCCCTGTCATTCGCATAGCAATATAATCGCCGGGAAGCATGATTTTATGAATTTTTCTAAATAACCCAGGCTCGTTATCCTTAACCCATTTTAGCTTTGACGCTGTAAAATTACCCGGGGAATTAAGTAAGGATGACAAACATTCTTCAGCACCCAGATCTTCAAAAATCCTGTTCCCGGTTTCAACAGCCCGGCTATCACACCAGATTATTGCAGGACGCAGAACATTAAGTTCCTTATCTACAGCAACCAGACCATGCATCTGGTAAGAGATACCAATTGCTTTTATATTTTTTTTATCAATGTGTGTTCCGGAAAACATTTTTTTTGTAGCATTCTTCAGATGCTTCCACCACATTTCAGGATTTTGTTCAGCCCATCCTGATTGTGGAGCAGAAACAGTCATTTCCTCATCAGGAGAATATGCTGATGCAATACAAGAACCATTTGAAGTATCAAATAGTGCGACTTTTACCGATGAACTGCCTATATCATATCCGATTGTAAACATATTGTTTTTTCTAAAATTGGCGGAAAAAAAATTCATTACCAAATAAGTAAAAATATTTCACTAATTTATTTTATAAATATAAGGGCATCTCTAAAAACCTATTGTTAATATAATTATCTAATTATTAGGTATATAAAAAATAGAGAGGGAGAGCAAAAATTAGGTTTTTAGAAACCTAATAAATATATTTGTGTTAAACAACGGTATAGAAAAAAGTGGTTTTTAGAGGTGCCCTTAGGATATTCGTGAAGTTGTAGAAACAAACATGCCGGTTAAAAATCTTAAATGGGAGAAAAAATAAATTAAATATTTATACTTACATATCCTGTTAATAAATTGGCTTAGTTTATTGTTTATTTATTAGGAGCAAAAATAATGAATGATATCTTTAAGAAAATTGGTGATTTAGGAATAGTCCCGGTGGTAAAAATTGATAATCCAACAGATGCTGTACCATTAGGGAAGGCGCTTATTGAAGGCGGTTTACCTTTGGCCGAGATCACTTTCCGCACTGATGCAGCTGCAGAAGCAATCAGTAATATATCCAAAGCTTTTCCTGAGATGCTGGTTGGTGCAGGTACGGTTTTAAATGTGAAGCAAGCTCAAAGCGCTATTACAGCGGGAGCCAAATTCATGGTTAGTCCTGGTTTTAACCCTGCTGTAGTTGAATTTTGTATTAAAAAAGGTTTACCGATAACCCCAGGATGCAGTAATCCAACCGATATTGAAATGGCGTTGGGTTTTGAACTTGAGGTAGTCAAATTTTTCCCGGCAGAAGCTTTCGGTGGCTTAAATACTTTAAAAGCAATGAGCGCACCGTACAGTATGATAAAGTTTATTCCAACCGGTGGTATTAATGCAAAAAACATTGTTGATTACCTTAACTTTAATAAAGTATTGGCTTGTGGAGGCAGCTGGATGGTCAAAGATGAGTTAATCAAAAAGGGTGATTTTGCTGAGATAACACGATTAACCCGAGAAGCAGTAAACTTAATAATGGGATTTGATTTAGCCCATATTGATATTAATATGCCAGATACTGACAGTTCATTATCTGTTACTAAAAAGTTTTATCAAATATTTAATTTCACACTTAAAGAAGGTAATAATTCAAATTTTGCCGGCACAGGAATTAAAGTTAATAAAAGTATCGGGCCCGGTAAAAACGGACATATTGCTATTAAAACCAATAGTATTCCAAGGGCAATCGCTTATTTGGAACGGAATGGTTTCAGAGCTGATATGACCACAGCCAAAAGACCAGCTGGCGGGCCGATTGTTGCTGTTTATATGAAGGAAGAAATTGATGGATTTGTAGTTCATTTACTACAAAAAAATATTACAATAAAAACCAGGAGGAGATAAAAATGGGTCAAAGAGTTATTTCATTTGGCGAAATCATGTTACGCCTAAAGCCGAGAAATTTCGAACGATTTTTTCAATCACCTTTATTAGAAGCAACCTTTGGTGGAGGAGAAGCCAATGTAGCTGTTTCATTAGCCAATTTTGGCATGGATGCGGCATATGTAACAGTTTTACCTTCAAATGATATTGGAAATGCTTGTATAGCTGAACTGAAAAGATTTGGTGTTGATACTTCTAATATTATAAGTGGCACTGGCCGAATGGGTATTTATTTTTTAGAGAATGGAGCTAACCAACGCCCTTCAAAGGTAATATATGACCGGGCTTATTCAGCAATCGCATTAGCTAAACCGGGTGACATTAACTGGGAGAAAACATTTACCGGTTGTAATTGGTTCCATATTACAGGAATTACTCCGGCAATAAGCGCATCCGCTGCTGAACTGGCAATTGAATCTGTTAAAGCAGCAAGAGAAATGGGCTTAACAGTTTCTTGTGATTTTAATTATCGTGCAAATTTATGGAAATACGGCAAATCAGCTGTTGAAGTAATGAATGAACTGGTTAAGTTTGTTGATGTTGGAATTGCTAATGAAGAAGATTGTCAAAAATCGCTGGGTATTTCAATTGATGTTAAAGTTGAAAAAGGAGAGCTGAATGTTGAACAATATCAAAAACTCACACAAAAAGTATTGGAAAAATATCCGCAGATGAAAACGATAGCTATAACATTGCGGGAAAGCAAGAGTGCTGATCATAATGGATGGGCTGCTTGCCTGAATGACCGTGACAAATTTTATTTAAGCCGTAAATATGATATTACAGATATTGTTGATCGTGTTGGTGGTGGCGATGCATTTTCAGGTGGTTTAATTTATGGATTATTAAATTACACAAAAAAAGAAGATGCTCTGAACTTTGCAGTAGCAGCAAGTTGTCTGAAACATTCAATTAGTGGAGATTTCAATCGGGTCTCAATATCTGAAGTTGAAAAATTAATGGGAGGCGATGCTTCAGGACGGGTACAACGATAAAATCAATCTCTTACCACCTAAAAAGTAACAAAATATAATTAAATACGTATTCTTATTAAAGAATATATTTCCGGCACTAAATGGTTTGCTACCAAAATTAAATAAAAAATACTACCAACAAAAACTAAAACCTAAAACTATGAATTCAATTAATGTATCAAACACCTACAGTTTCTTTGGAGATAAGGGTATGAATATATCTTATCACTCCAAGGATCCCGAAAGTAAAGAAAAAACAGATTCTTCGAAAAGCAACTTTGAAGGAGCTAAAATACTTATAGTTGAGGATGAAAACTCCAATTTTCTTCTCCTTGAAGCTATCCTTAAAAAAACCGGGGCAAACCTCCTACATGCCTGGAATGGAAAACAGGCAATTGAAATACTGGATGAAAACCCTGATATAGATCTTTGCCTTATGGACCTTAAAATGCCCATTATGGATGGATTCGAAGCAACAGAAAAGATACGCGAAATGGGAAATAAAAAACTTCCGGTTATTGCTCTTACAGCTTTTTCAGAAATGTACCAAAAGGAAATTGCTCTTGAGAAGGGGTTTGATATGTATATGACCAAACCTCTAAACAGAAAAGCCCTGATTGAAAATATCTCTATCTGCTTGTAGATTCGAAGATGTTTTCTTTCCATTCAATTTGATAAAAGGAATAAAAT
>JAUXED010000068.1 GCA_030618105.1 Bacteroidota bacterium
AAACTGTAATATGAATGAGCATTAAGGTACATTCAGAAAATCTTCAGTTTCACCCGGAGTTTTTACCCCTACAGCTCTCCTTATTGCATATTTACCAAACCTGTTACGCAGTTTGTCCATAGTCAGGTAAAGCCTTACCATTTCCGGTGTATCTTCGAACATATTAAGTTGTTGCATCCCATTTACCAGGTGGCTGAAACGTACACCGATCAAGCGTACCAGCATTCTGCGATAGTACAGTCTGCCGAATAATTCCCTGGCAGTTTCTATCAGTACATGGTCGAATGAAGTGTATGGTATCCGTTTCTGAAGGGTGTGTGTATCAAAGTTGGAGTACCTGATCTTCACTGTTACGCATGATGTGAGTTTTTGTTTTTTCCTCAGCTCATACGTAATTTTTTCTACCATAGCTACCAGTATCTGATTCAGTTTGATAATATCGGTACTGTCTTTTTCAAAAGTCCGCTCTGTACTTATCGATTTTCGTTCGGAGTAACGAATTACAGGGGTTGTATCAACACCATTGGCTTTTTTCCAGATGATGATCCCGTTTTTTCCAAGCAGACGTTCCATCATATCTACAGGTATGCTGCTCAGTGTTTCTATGGTAGATACTCCCATGGATCGCAACAGATGAAATGTTTTATTTCCTATCATGGGTATTTTCCTGATAGACAATGGGAAAATGAATGGTTTTACCATTTTACCGGGAATTTCAAGTTCTCCATTAGGCTTAGCTTCTCCGGCAGCGATCTTAGAAACAGTCTTGTTTACTGACAATCCGAATGAAACAGGAAGCCCGGTGTTATTTATAATATCATTGCGCAGTTCTTTTGTCCATACCAGACATCCAAAAAAGCGATCCATTCCTGTAATATCAATATAATGTTCATCAATTGAAGCTTTTTCGTACACCGGCGCTTTTTCTGCAATAATGTCTGTAACCATATGTGAATACTTGCTGTAGAGTTCCATATCGCCACGAATTACCAGTGCATCAGGACACAGATTACGTACCATCTTCATAGGCATAGCTGAATGCACCCCGAATTCTCTTGCTTCATAGCTGCAACTGGCAACCACACCACGGTCAGAAGTGCCTCCTATAACCACAGGTTTTCCTTTCAGTTTGCTATTCCTCAGCCTCTCTACCGATACAAAAAAGGTATCCAGATCAAAATGTACAATATTTCTGCTTACTGTTTCCATATAAAAAATATTCACGAAAACTTGTATGTTTCAGTTCTTTAATATATTTTTGATTAGAATATAATCATTTTTTTGATTATAATATAATCTTTTTTATTATATTGCAAAAAAAAACACTATCCATTATGCATTTTAATACAAACATTAAATTCTTAAGAAAACGGCGTGGACGTACCCAGGATGACGTTGCTCATGCCCTGAATATAAAGCGTTCAACCCTCAGTGGTTATGAGAATGGAGTTGCATTCCCGAACATTACTACCCTGCTGGTTTTTTCCAAATATTTCAATATTTCAATCGATACACTTATCAGGGTAGATATTGGCAACCTTTCGGAAAGTCAGCTAAGGCAGCTTGAAGGAGGGTATGATGTTTATATTAAAGGAAGCAAACTGCGGGTATTGGCTACAACAGTAGATACTGAAGACAATGAGAATATTGAGCTTGTACCCGAAAAAGCCAAAGCAGGATACCGGACAGGTTATGCCGATCCTGAATTCATCTCAGAGCTGCCTACATTCAAGCTGCCCTTTCTTTCACGGGAACGCAAATACAGAACATTTCATTTAAAAGGAGATTCTATGTTGCCTATACCGGATGGCTCATGGGTTACAGGTGAGTATGTGCAGGATTGGAACGACATTGCCAGCGGGCATGCATACATTGTTTTTACCATAGATGACGGGATAGTATTTAAAGTCATCGAGGATTTGGTAAAGGAAAGACAAGTTTTTAGATTATATTCACTGAACCCCATTTACGCACCATATGATGTTCATATTAATGAGGTTAAGGAAATATGGAAATTTGTTAATTACATAAGCAATGAAGTCCCGGACCCGGTAATTCCGGAAAGCCACCTGATGTCAACTGTAGCAGGATTAAAGCAGGATCTGGATAAGCTTAAGTTACGTTTGAAGGAAGAAGGGAGTAGAAGGGATAGAGGGAGTAGAGGGGGTAAAGGGGATAGAGGGAATAATGGAAGAAGGGAATAGAGGGGATAATGAAAGAAGGGGATAGAGGGGGTAGAGGGAGTAGAGGGGGTAGAGGGGGTAGAGGGGGTAGAGGGGGTAGTGGATTATGATTTCAGTAAATCTTTAACGTAGTCAGCAATGGCAAGACATGCAGTAAGTCCCGGCGATTCAATACCCAGCAGATTTACCAGTCCCGGCAGGTTCCTGCTGCTTTCTTCACGAATGAGAAAATCCCTGACCGGATCACCCGGTTTTTGCAACTTAGGCCTAATCCCGGCCTGATCAGGTGTAAGATCATCCAACTCCAGGAAAGGGAGAAAATGCTTTACTGTATTGTAAAAATCGACTGAATGCGCGGGATCAACCTTCAAGTCCAGGTTATCATCAGCAAGCCAGATTGCATTGGGTCCGAGTTTTAACCCACCACCCAGATCAATCGTGGTATGGATCCCTAAACCAACCGTGTTACGTTCGGGAACAGGATAGACCAAACTGTTTACATATTTATTCTTACCATTTCCCACTCCAAAATATTCACCCTTCCAATAATATACCCTGTAATCAGGATCATTAATTCCCATGTATCCGGCAATTTTAACGGCATTAAGTCCGGAAGCGTTTACGATTTTTTTTGTCGAGAAATCAAATTTTTGTTTATCGGCATCAATCAGATCAACATGGTAACCACCTTTAATTTTCTCAATACCAATAACTTCAGACCCGTAAACCATCTGCGATCCACCGATAACCGAATCTGCTTCAAGCTGTTTCATCAGACAATGAGAATCAATGATACCTGATGTTGGAAAGTATAATGCTATGGTTGCTTTTACATATGGTTCAAGCTCATTGACTTCATCCTGCTCAATGATCCTTCCATCTGTGACTCCATTGCTCCTTGAACTTTTAAGAATTTCTAATAACTTTGGCTCTTCACTTAATTTTGTAGCTATAATTAGTTTTCCACATTTCCGGTAAGGAATATCATATTTGTCGCAATATGCATATATCTTCTCTTTTCCTTCCAGGCACAGTTTCCCTTTAAGTGATCCTTGCGGATAATAAATACCAGAATGTACCACTTCACTGTTCCTGCTGCTGCTTTCTTGCCCGAATGTACGGTTCCGTTCAATAACAAACACAGGTCCTTTGCAACCGGACAAAGCTGCAGATACAGCCAGCCCAATTACACCTGCACCAATAATTGTAACTTCGGCATCCATTAAATAATTTCTATTATTGTTTAGGACAAAAATAAGATTTTGTATCAGGGAACAGAAATACCATTTGTATTATTTACATTTTTATATCAGAAACAACGTTATTAATAACGTAATTAATAAAAAATATATCGTTACCAGGTTCTCAATATTATAAAAAATATTATATTTAAAGCTGGGAAAACAATGCTATAAATACTAATCTCTTCAGTTGAAACTAAATTTACCTTTTAATGAAACTTATTATTAAGATATCTAAAAAACAAAAGCCCCGGTAATTATCGGGGCTTTATGCGTGATCCAGCTGGGTCTCGAACCCAGGACCCCATCCTTAAAAGGGATGTGCTCTACCAACTGAGCTACTGAATCGTCAGATTGTCCGCAAAAGTAATATCATTATTTTTATATACAAAAGGTTTAAACAGTTTTTTTTCCAACTTGTTTTTCCTGAATATTTTTAGCTTTGTATTGTCAGTTAATATATAAACGATGAATAATTATTTTGAGAATAAAGTTGCCATCGTCACAGGATCTTCCTCGGGAATAGGACTTGCCACCGCACGTCTCCTGGCTGAAAGGGGGGCAAAAGTTGTCCTTGCTGCAAGAAATATAGAGAAACTTGATGAAATTGAGAAAGAACTCAAAGAAAAAGGAGCAGATGTTTTTGCTATAAAAACTGATGTAAGTTCAGAGCAGGATTGCAGAGACCTGATTGAAGAAACTGTCAACCATTTCAATACTATTGATATCCTTATTAATAACGCCGGGATTTCTATGAGGGCATTGTTCAAAGATATTGACCTTAAAGTGATCCGTACATTGATGGAAGTGAACTTTTTCGGCACTGTTTATTGCACTAAATACGCGCTTCCTTACCTTATGAAGGCAAAAGGATCTGTCATAGGGGTGTCGTCAGTTGCAGGTTTTCATGGCATGCCGGGACGAATAGGTTACTCAGCATCAAAACATGCAATGCATGGATTTATGAGTTCCCTGCGAATTGAAAATCGAAAAACAGACCTTCATGTTATGCTGGTAATTCCCGGGTTCACTGCATCAAATATCAGAAGGTCGGCTCTTGTTGCTGACGGATCAATTCAGGGTGAATCTCCCCGTAAGGAAGGGAAAATGATGATGCCCGAGGAAGTGGCAAATGCTATTATTAAAGGAATACCGAAAAGGAAAAAAAAGGTGTTGCTAAGTATTGAAGGAAAAGGTTCTTCATTTTTAACGAAATGGTGTCCCTCATATCTTGACTGGCTTTTTTATCATCATCTGGCAAAAGAACCCAATTCTCCTTTTGAATAGTATTTTTCAAATCCCGGAAACTGGTAATTTAAAAACTAAATAATTTAAATATCTCCATCTTATGTTTTCAGCAGAAACTCAGGTAAGGGTAAGATATGGCGAAACAGACAAAATGGGTATGGTTTATTACGGCAATTATCCGCTTTATTTTGAAGTGGGACGTACTAACCTGATGCGGGAATTCAATTTAACATACCGGTCGATCGAGAATAACGGAATTATACTTCCGGTCACTGAACTGCAAATAAAGTATCATCATCCGGCAGTTTATGATGATCTTCTCACAATTAAAACTACTATTCCTGAAATGCCTTCAGTAAAGATACTTTTTAATTATGAAATTTTTAACGAAGACCGAAAGCTAGTGGTTACCGGGAATACAATACTGGTTTTTATGAATGACAGGACAAGAAAACCAACACGACCACCGGAAAATTTTATTGAAAAAATAAAACCTTACTTTAACCCGTAACACCTGCCCTGTAACCAGCAGCTCCCCAAGGTGTTGGTTACTCACCTTACTTCACTTTTAATGTTGAACGTAGTCGAAGCATAGTTTACTTCAAGTACTGATTAGTTACAACAAAATATATTGTTAGTTAAATTGGTAATGAATTAATTCCTGGTTCGTCTATATTTTAGAAATGACATAAAGATTATTATAAATTTAAATAAATGAATTATGAAAAAGTTAAGTTTAATTGTTTTGGTTTCTGTTTTTCCGCTGCTTGTTTTTTCACAGCATCCAAGTGTAAATAAACTATTTGAAAAATATGCGGAAAAAGAGGGGTTTACGACAGTGTATATTTCCAAGAACCTTTTTAGAATGGTTGGTGAGATGAACCTTGATGATCCCGATGTGGATGAACTGGTTGATAAGCTTGAAACTATCAAAATCCTCGCTTCAGATTCTGAATTCATAAATGGGAACAACCTTAATTTTTATGAAGAAATTATGGATGAATTACCTATTGATGAATATGACGAATTGCTTGTTGTTAAAGAAAAGGATCAGGATATTAAGTTTCTTTCAAAAGAAAAGAATGGTATTATTGTTGAACTCCTTCTTGTTGTAGGAGGGAAGGATGACAATGCACTTATCAGTATTACAGGTAATATCGATTTAAAGCATATTTCCAGGCTTGCTTCTTCAATGAAGGGTACCGGAATGGAACACTTGGAAAAGCTTGAAGAAGAAAAGTAGTTTCGTGTCAACAATGAAGACGGGTATGTTATTGTATATTGAAATTATTTTTTTGTAAATTACAGTTTTCCTGAATTATGAATAGCGAAGAGTTTAGAAATATTGTTTTACCACTAAGCAACAAGTTGTACTCTTTTGCATTCAGGATATTGAAACGTAGGGAGGAAGCGGAGGATGCAATTCAGGAAGTGTTTCTAAAGCTTTGGAAATTAAGGAATAAGCTTAAAGAGTATAGGAGTCTGGAAGCTTTTGCAATGACTGTTACAAGAAACTATTGCCTGGATAAGATCAGGACAACACATACTGTTTTAGTTGAAGATAATTATTATTATAACGACCCAATAATGATTGATGATACAGAAGACAGGAAGCTTGACCTGAAAGATGCTGTATCACATGTAAAAGATATTATTAATAATCTGCCCGAACAACAGAGGATGGTGATACACCTTAGGGATATTGAAGGGAACAGTTATCATGAGATAAGTGAAATCATGAAAGAAAATGTTAATACACTGCGCGTGTCCGTATCACGGGCAAGGACAAAAGTAAGAGAAGAACTTAATAAACTTTACCAAAATGGATCTAAAGAGAATAGAACTTCTATTGCAAAGATTTTATAGCGGAGAATCTACAATCGAAGAGGAAAAGGAGTTAAAGGACTTCTTTACTACAAATGATGTTCCCCGTCATATGTGGGCAGAACAGGAATTGTTTACCTATTATCATGTAGGAGGCAAGGATGAAAAACCTGACAAGGAACTTGAGAAAAAAATCATAAATGTTATTAAAGGAGCAGAACAGGAAGGAGCAAAACGATTTGCAAAACGTAAAAAGATACTTTATATGGTAAGCAGTGCTGCTGCAGTAGCGGCAATACTTATAGTCTCATATTTTGCTTTTATTTTCAATCCTTCAATGCAGGATACTTATGATAATCCGGAAATTGCCTATCTGCAAGCAAAAGAAACTCTTCTTTTTGTGTCATCGAAACTTAATAAAGGGACCGAAGATCTTCAGTCCCTGTCTAAATTCGATAAAGCAACCACTCAATTAAGCAATATTTCCAAGATTGGGTATGGCACCAGAAGTATGTATGCTTTCTCTCTTTTTGGATCAGGCATTAAAGAACTGGAAAATTTATCGAGGATAAATGATCCTCTAAAAGATGATGATCAACGGTAATTTATATATGACAGAATATATAACTACTTAATAAACAAAATAAGATGAAAACAAAAAAAGGAATTGCAACGCTTATCCTGATTCTGATATCATTGAATACAATTGCACAGAAGGATCCGGTGGATAAGCTTTTTGAAAAATATAGCGGCAAGGAGGGATTTACAACTGTATTAATATCCAGTAAGATGTTCAGTATGTTTTCTGATATGGAAGCTGGCGATGATGAATTAAACAAGATGATGAGCAATATCGAAAGCATTAAGATTCTGACAACTGAAGATGAATCGTTGCTTGATCCTGATATCAATTTTTATGAAGAGATAATGAATGAACTCTCTTTAGATGAATATGAAGAGTTGATGGTAGTAAAAGAAAAAAATCAGGATATAAAATTTCTCGTTAAAGAAAAAAAAGATGAAATTGTGGAATTGTTGCTGGTTATCGGCGGAGAAAGAAATAATACACTGATTTCAATAAGAGGGATTATTGATCTGAAAAGTATTTCCAGGCTCTCAAAATCTTTAAATGTACAGGGACTTGATGAACTGGAAAAGATTGACGAGAAAGATCGTTAGTAAATTAAATGAGACCGGTTAAAAAACACATATTAATGAATAGAAAAATGTTTAGGCTTTATTTCTTCATGATAACAGCCGTTTTCCTGGTAATAACTTCCTCATGCCAGAACAACCGCGGGAAAGTTGCCAGAGATATTTTTGAGAAATATGAAGGACAGAAAGGTATTTATATTTTCCGTATTCCACCGGGAATTGTAAATATTTTTCTGGACAAATCCGGTGAGACCGGTTTAATGGAATTACTGGCAGAAATGGAAATGATTAAAGTTATTGTTTGTGATAAAAGTACAGGATCTGAAAAACGGGATATAATTCTTGAAGACTTCAATCAGAAACTCTCTGAAGAAAATTTTGAAGATTTGTTTATGATTAATAATATTGATCATTCGGTACGGTTCAAGATACACGAAAATGAAACAGGTAATATTGATGAAATTATGATGCTTATTAAAGAAGAAGATTCGTTCCTGGGATTAAGTATTGTAGGGGATCTAACTTATGATCAAATTTCAATGTTAGCTAATAAAGTAAAAATTGATGACTTCAGGAATATTGTTGATTAATAATTTTTTAGCCTGTATTATTAATAAGGGATATTCGTAAAAAGAAACACAGAATGCTTAAATTCTACTATACCTAATTTTTAAGGTTAGTCTGTATTTTGCAGACTGTCGGCTGAATTGAGTTATTCAGCGACAATCTCAAAATCAATTTTTATGGAAACATCTTTATGTAAATGAATAGTTGCAGAATATTTTCCAATTTCTTTAATAGCTTCTTCCTTCAGTGATATGTTTTTTCGATCTATCTCAAATCCCTTAGCAGCAAGAGCTTCAGCTATTTGAATAGTATTTACCGATCCAAATATTTTACCTTTTGAGCTTGTTTTAGCACCAAGAGAAAGTGTAATACTTTCCATCTTTGCAGCAATAGCTTCTGCTTCATTCTTGATTTTTTCTTCCTTATGTGCTCTCTGTCTTTGATTTTCATCATGCACCTTACGTGCTGATTTAGTAGCCATTATTGCGTAACCTTTTGGAATTAGAAAATTCCTCGCGTAGCCATCTTTTACATTAATAATTTCATCCTTATGACCCAAATTTGGCCGATCTTCCAATAATATTATTTCCATTGATATCTCTCCTCTATTTTAGCATATCTGTAACATAAGGCAATAGTGCCAGATGGCGTGCTCTTTTAACAGCTTGTGCCACCTTTCTTTGATACTTAAGTGAAGTTCCTGTTATCCTTCTCGGCAGAATTTTCCCCTGTTCATTAAGGAACTTTTTTAAAAATTCAGGATCTTTATAGTCAATATATTTGATCTTGTTCTTTTTAAACCTACAGTATTTTTCTTTTTTTACTTCAACTGTAGGAGGGGTTAGATATCTTATTTCTGATTCATTAGCCATTTTTTAATTCCTCCTCCTTTTTTTCGATTTCTTTTTGTTTCCTTTTTTTCTCACTGTATGCAATGGAATATTTGTCCATCCTGAATGTCAGGAACCGGATTATCTTCTCATCACGACGGTATTCAGTTTCCAATTTATCAATTAGTTCACCTTCCGAACGAAATTCCAAAAGGTAATAAAATCCTGTAGACTTTTTCTGAATAGGATAAGCGAGCTTTCTAAGCCCCCAATTTTCTTCATGCACGATGTCACCACCACCGCCGGTAATGATCCGCTTGATTTTTTTAACCGCTTCCTTTATCTGGGTCTCAGACAAAACGGGAGTTGCAATGAAAACGGTTTCGTACTGGTTTAACATAAAATTACTTATTTGGTTATATAAAAAAACTGTTTTTAAGGCTCGCAAAAATAATATATTTTTTATTGAAAGCAAAACAAATACACAGGTATTGTTATTCGCTTTCTTGCCGACTGTGGACTGCCAACTATTAACTAATTATTTATAAAACTAGAAAATTAAGTTTTTCTCTAAATTATAAGTAGATCAAAGGATTAGTAAAACAACTTGCTATAATAAATAAAATAATAGTAAATTCATCTGGAGTTTATTCAAACTCTTTTATCTTTGTAAATGCAGTGGGGCAGTTCACGGAATCTGATCCATGCAGCTAAATATCAGCTAATTATATCATTTTCATATGGAGAATTTTATTGTTTCAGCCCGTAAATACAGACCACAAAATTTTGATTCGGTTATTGGGCAGACTTCAATTACCAATACCTTAAAAAATGCGATAAGCAAAAATCAAATTGCGCATGCATATTTATTTTGCGGACCAAGGGGGATTGGAAAAACAACCTGTGCCAGGATATTTGCGAAAACCATTAATTGTCAAAATCCAGGCGATAATATCGAAGCTTGTAATGAATGCGAGTCATGCAAATCTTTTAATGAATCCCGTTCATATAATATACATGAGCTTGATGCAGCATCAAACAACTCGGTAGATGATATACGCAGCTTGATAGACCAGGTTAGGGTTCCTCCACAGATAGGAAAGTATTCCACATATATCATTGATGAGGTTCATATGTTGTCCGCTTCAGCGTTTAATGCTTTTCTGAAGACACTTGAAGAACCCCCGTCACATGCTATTTTTATTTTGGCTACAACAGAGAAACATAAAATTCTTCCCACAATTCTTTCCCGATGCCAGATATTTGACTTTAACCGGATAAGAAATGAAGATATTGTTTCACACCTGGCATACGTTGCAAAACAGGAAAATGTAAATATCGAACCCGAATCACTAAATATCATAGCTCAAAAAGCTGATGGTGCCATGAGGGATGCTCTGTCAATTTTTGACCAGATGGTTAGTTTTTCCGGTAAAGATATACTGCATAAAACAGTACTTGAAAATCTAAATGTTCTTGATTATGACTACTATTTCAGATTAACAAAAAATTTTATTCAGCATGACATTTCCTTAAGCCTCATGATTTTTAATGAAATATTGAACAAAGGATTTGATGGACACAATTTTATTAATGGATTAAGTAATCATTTCAGGGATCTTCTTGTATGTAAAGATGAGGTAACTCTGCCTTTGTTTGAGATTGGGGCTTCAGTGAGAGATCAGTATTTTGAACAAACAAGAAATTGTCCTGTAGAATTTCTGTATAAAGCTTTGGATATTTGTAGTTTAGCAGACATTAATTTTAAAAGCAGCAAGAACCAGCGACTTCATGTTGAACTTACACTGGTAAAACTATGTATGCTTACAATGCCTGTAAATGAAACTATTGAAAAAAAAAATATAAACCCACAACCACAATCTAAATCACCGGCACTCGTTAGGAATGGTAAAACAAAATATAAGCCATCGACACCATCAATTGGTAGAATAATTAACGGTGAAGTTTCTTCTGCCGCCAAACAACAAGATGCAGACCCTAGCCAGAGTTTAGCTAACAAAAAGAAGCAGGAAAAACAAATTGAAGACTTTTCCAGAGAAGAATTAATGGAGAAGTGGCTCCGGTTTGCAGAAGTGATGCGTAAAGAGAAACCACGAATGTCTACTACTCTAAAAGCGAGTAATCCGGTAATTAAAGATGACTTTGTGATAGAGATTGAAATGAGTAATTCAGTCCAGGAGGACGACTTCAATCTTATGATCAAAGCAGATCTTTCTAATTTTCTCAAGCAGGAATTGAAAAATGATAATATTAAAATAGTCACTTTTGTTCCGGAAACCAACAAGGAAAAAACACTTTATACGGATGAAGACAAATATAAATACCTCTCTGAAATAAATCCGAATATTAATAAGTTAAAACAAAGACTTAATCTCGATTTCGAATAATTGAAAAATAGTAACTAAGAGTACTTAAAGTGAACTAAAGTTTAGAAGAAAATAAGTTAAAAGTGAACAAAAAATATTTAAGATGGATAATAAAAATTCAAACATTTTAGCATTTACTCATTTAATCATTTTAGCATTCTATCCATTCCAAACTTAAGACACTGAATATTTACATCGTAAGTTCCATTTAATATTTACAAACAAAAACTATTTAAAAATGAAACCTGAGAAAATAACCAAAGAACATGATAAACTTAAAGTGCCTGATAACCCAATAATACCATTTATTGAAGGGGATGGTATCGGACCTGATATCTGGGCTGCAGCTGTCCGTGTTTTTGATGCAGCAGTTGAAAAAGCATATTATGGAAAACGAAAGATT
>JAUXED010000017.1 GCA_030618105.1 Bacteroidota bacterium
TGGCAACCGAACCCCGCTGGGCAAGGATCAGTGGCACATTTGGTTCTGATGCCCTGCTTTCAAAAAAATTAATAGCTGCTTATATTTATGGCTTCCAGGGAGATAGTATTGGTCCGGAAAGTGTAACTTGTATGACAAAACATTTCCCGGGAGGCGGACCGCAAAAAGATGGATGGGATGCTCATTTTCCCTATGGACAGGATCAGGTTTATCCCGGCTATCATTTTGACTACCACCAGATCCCGTTTGAAGGGGCATTTGCCTCAAATACCGGACAGATTATGCCATACTATGGTGTTCCGGTCGGACAAACTAACGAGGATGTTGCTTTTAGTTATAACAAACAGGTGATTACCGGTTTATTGCGTGATAAATATGGTTTCGACGGCGTGGTTTGCACAGACTGGGGAATAGTAACTAAGCAGAAATTATTAGGCGTTTTTACGATGGAACCCAGAAGTTACGGTGTTTTCGATCTGACTGAAGAAGAAAGATTTATTAAAGCCATTGATGCCGGGGTTGATCAGTTTGGCGGTGAGGCAGAGCCGGAAATGATTACAAAGTTAGTGAAAGAAGGCAAAATCAAAGAAAGCCGGCTTGATATTTCTGTAAAACGCCTGCTCAGGAATAAATTCCGCCTGGGATTATTTGACAACCCTTATGTTAATGAAGAAAAAGCAGAACAAATTGTTGGCAAGAAAGAATTCAAACAGCTTGGAGAATTATCTCAGCGAAAAGCTATTGTTCTGCTAAAGAATGGGGATCACACAACCGGAAAACCTCTGCCACTTGGTAATAACATAAAAATTTATGTCGAAAATATTGATATTGAAACAGCCGCCGGGTATGGCACTGTTACAGATAACCCCGAAGAGGCTGATTTTGCAATTTTAAGACTGGCAACTCCATACACCGGAGGATTAGGCAAAGGTATACTCGAAAGGTTTTTCCACCAGGGTGATCTGGATTTTAAGGGAGAGGAAAAAGCACATATACTGGAGATTGCCGGGAAGGTCCCTACAATTATTGATATCTATCTTGAGCGCCCGGCAGTGATCCCGGAAATAGCAAAGCATTGCAATGCACTGATAGCCAATTTCGGTGCCAGTGATAAAGCTGTTCTGGATGTGATCTTTGGAAAGTTTAATCCTTCCGGAAAGTTGCCATTCGAATTACCATCCTCAATGGAGGCAGTAAAAAATCAGAATGAGGATGTACCCTATGATTCAAAGGATCCATTATTTCCATTTGGGTTTGGACTGACATTTGATGATGAATAAAAACGCAAATTGATTAAAATACAATAGTTTAATTAAATTTTATACTAATGAATCCCTCATGCACCATCGTTTACTATGAAACAAAATATAAAACATGAGGGTTCCATGGATGATTTAATACGAGTTTTAAAATAAATATTACAACCAATCAAAATACAAATGTTTAATTTAATTTTATACTAATGAAACGTTTAGAAACATTATTGGGCTGGTCTTTAGTTTTATGTATTATTTTGTTATTCCTGACACTCGGCGATTTTTTATCGCTGCATAATATCAGGCAGGATTATGTAAGTGCAGATATACTGGCAGACCTGCAGGTAAAATTGTCAAAAGAATTACCTGACTGGACATCAACAAAGGCAGAATGGTTTGTTGCAAATATAAGTTTCTTTCTGAAATCTGTTCTTGCAATTCTTGCTATTTTTACCCTGTCAATATCTATCAGGAAGCTAAAATCAGTAAGTAAAGAACAACCTGATTCTTCATTATAAAAAATTCAGTCAGGAATTGAATCTGCCATTCGTTAAGTAACAAAGAAGAAAATACAATAATTGCCAAAACAAAATGGTTTTTTCTTTTGTGTATCCCTATCGCACAAAACAGGATACGTAGTATTACTGCTATGCTTTTCATTAAACAATTAATTACGTTATTAATAACGGCATTAATAACGTTATTAATAACGTTATTCTTTTTATGAACTTCGAATAGCCTCCCACTGCATTACCGCAACACTGCTTCACTACAACACTTAATTACAGATCCCTCCTGCGCATAATCTGGAAAATGATAAAAACGAACAGTGCGATAAATCCTATAGCCAGCAATAAGGTAACAAACAGAGACAATTGATGTGGTATTAGTCCGATCGACTCAAAATCAAAACTGGTGGTTCCCGTGGAGTTTTCGATTGTTTTTTCCGATGCAATGGTTAATACTTCCGGTGGTGGGGTAAGGTGCGAAATAATCTTTACCGGAAAAAACTGCCTTACTTCGGGTGAAAAGAATCTTCTGATAATTGGTTCAATAAAAATAAAATATAGAAGAAACATTATGATCGAGAGGGAATTATTTCTGAAAATAATGGCAAAAAGCATCCCAATTATCATATATCCTACCGCTTGTATGAAATAAACTGCAAGAAGGTAGGATTTACTGAAGAGATCTGCGAATTCAAAATTATGACTAAAAATAATTCCAAACACAGAACCTGAAAGGAAAACCAGTAAAAGGCTATAGAGAGCTATTAGAAATATTATTATCCCCTTCCCTATTACCAAATCTTCAACACTCAACCCATTTATTACTTGTTGACGGAAAGTACGAAATAAAAATTCGTTTCCCACCAATACTATCACCATGATAGCCAGCAATATATTAAACCAGCTTGCAACCCAGGCAAATGTGGCCCACACATCCGGAAACCGGAAAAGATTTCTCATACTAAAACCCGGAACGGCAATATCGATTTTTGAAGTAATAATTATAACCAGCAGGAACAGGACAAAATGAAGGGTCATAATTACCTTGAAAGAAGCATAGTTCAGGGTTTTGGTTAGTTCGTTTTTCAATAATTTCTTCATCTTGTTCAATTTTGTTCGCGTACCAGTTCAAGGAATTGTGATTCAAGGGTTGGTTTATTCACCTCAAGGCGGGTTAGTGTAATACCATTTTCTATAATATATTTATTTATCTCTCCCGGCTCTGTTTCAGATAAAATGGTTGCTGTAATGCTATCTACATCTTCCTTAATACTTTTAACCAAACCCGATTTTTCCAGGATTTCTTTAAGTTTTGTATTATCCGGTGCCGACATAGTCACTACCCTGTCCATTACCAGAAGCTTGTCAACCCTGCCACTAGCAATTAGTTTCCCCATTTTTAAAATACCCACATGCGTGCAAACTTTTTCCACTTCATCAAGGATATGACTGGCAATAATAATAGTTTTCCCTTTATCCCTTTCCGACATAATGATCTTTCTTACCTCTGCTATACCTTCAGGATCAAGTCCGTTTGCCGGCTCATCGAGCACTAAAACTTCCGGATCACCAAGCAACACTGATGCAAAAGACAAACGTTGTTTCATCCCAAGCGAAAGAGTATCAAATCTTGAATGCTTTCTCCTGAGGAGATCAGTGATTCCCAGAACCCGGTTAATATCCTCTTCCTGTACATTTTTAATCCGGGCAACAATTTGCAAATTCTGGAACAGTGTCAGGTAGGGATAAAAGTTTGGAATTTCAATCAGTGATCCCATTCTTTTTCGTTCCCATTTTCCTGGTTTATTACCAAACCACCGGTAACTTCCGCTTGCCGGATGCAAAACACCGGTTATTACAGATAGGGTAGTTGTCTTCCCACTTCCATTCGGACCAAGAATACCGTAAACTGTACCTTTTTCAACTGTGAAAGACAGATTATCAACAGCTTTTATTTTTCCAAAATTCTTTGACAGATTCTGAATACTTAATATCTCATTCACGATTAATGACTTTTACATATTTTAATTTAAGACGAAATATTCCGATAAATGATACAAAAAAACAGGTAACTAATCAGTCCACAGTCGGTAGTCCACAGTCCCGGAAAAATATGAAATCGAAGATTTCTGTTTTTCCAGGACTTAAAAATACAAAGTATATTGAGATTAGCCATTTTAAGCATTCCTAACTTAAATGCACTGAATAGTTACAAAAACAGCAGTTTATGATAAACTGCCGGTTTCACAAAAAAAATTTATCTGTTAGTTTCCCATTTCCGACATAAACTTAATTCTCATCAGGCGAATATCCTCCTCGGAATACTCATCCTCTCCCAATTCATCAAGAGCAGCATCAATAGATTCCGTTTCAGCCTCATCCCTGAAATATTTAAATACCTCTTCCTGACGTTCTTCATCCAGTACTTCATTCAGGTAATAATCGAGGTCAAGTTTTGTTCCTGAATTGACAATTGCCTCAATTTCATCAAGCAGCGCGCTCATTTTCAGCCCCTTAGCATCGGCAATATCCTCAAGTAACCGTTTTCTATCTATGCTTTGAATAATATATACTTTCAGTCCGGATTTATTAATAATTGATTTAACCACCATATCCTGAGGCCTGATGATATCATTTTCATCAACATATTTTTTTATCAGATCAACGAATTCTTTACCGTAACGTGTAGCTTTACCTACACCCACACCTGAAATATTTTGCATCTCTTCAAGTGTTATGGGATAATGGATAGCCATATCTTCAAGGGAGGGATCCTGAAAGATTACAAAGGGTGGAAGGTTTTTTTCCCTGGATATTTTTTTCCGAAGATTTTTAACAATATGGAACAACTCTTCATCAACTGCCCCTGTCCTTCCACCTGAAGCTGATATTTCATCTTCTTCAAGGCTGTTATAATCATGATCCTCACTCAACATTATAGAGTAAGGATTTGTTATGAATTCCTTCCCCTTGCCGGTCATTTTCAATAACCCGTAATTTTCAATATCCTTTTCAAGAAGTTTGTTTATGAGAGCCTGTCGTCCAACAGTATTCCAGAATTTTTCATCCCTTCCTTCACCTGTATTAAACATATCAAGATTATGATGCTTATATGATTTTATCATGGAAGTTTTATTTCCTGCGATAATATCTGCTATATGATCGACTTTGAATTTTTCATTTACTGCAACAACTGTTTTCAGTACTTTCAGGACATATTCTGAACCTTCAAATTCCTTTTTCGGATAGAGGCAGTTATCACAAGTTCCGCAATTTTCTTCATTGTACGATTCGCCAAAATAGTGCAATAATGTTTTCCTTCTGCAAACAGAAGATTCGGCATATGACACTGTTTCAAGAATAAGCTGCTTGCCAATTTCCTGTTCAGCAACTGGTTTTCCCTGCATAAACTTTTCCAGTTTCTGGATATCTTTATAACTGTAAAACACCAAACATTGGCCTTCGCCACCATCTCTGCCAGCCCTGCCGGTTTCCTGATAATATCCTTCCAGGCTTTTGGGAATATCATGATGAATAACGAACCTGACATCAGGTTTGTCAATACCCATACCGAATGCAATTGTTGCCACAATTACATCAATATCTTCCATTAAGAATTTATCCTGCGTTTTACTACGTGTAACTGAATCCATTCCTGCATGATATGGCAGGGCTTTTATTCCGTTAACCTGAAGTGTTTCAGACAATTGTTCAACCTTTTTTCTGCTCAGGCAATAAATAATACCGGATTTCCCGGAATTATTCTTAATAAACTTAATAATTTCCTTTGTTGGATTAATTTTAGATCTTACCTCGTAATAGAGATTTGGCCGGTTAAATGAAGATGTATATACTTTGGCATCAAGGATATTCAGGTTTTTCTGAATATCGTGCTGTACTTTTGGTGTAGCTGTAGCAGTAAGAGCAATTATCGGGGCAATTCCGATTTCTTCCACTATTGGTCTGATACGCCTGTATTCCGGGCGAAAATCATGTCCCCACTCCGATATACAATGAGCTTCATCAATAGCATAAAAGGAAATATCTACCTTTTTAAGAAAATCAATATTCTCCTGTTTGGTCAATGATTCAGGGGCAACATACAACAATCTCGTCTTTTTATTCAGCACATCATTTTTAACCTGCTGAATAGCCATTCTAGTCAGAGAAGAATTCATGAAATGTGCTATACCATCCTCGGCACTGTAACTTCTCATAGAATCAACCTGATTTTTCATCAGGGCTATCAAGGGTGAGATAACGATTGCAGTACCAGGAATAATCATAGATGGCAGCTGGTAACAGAGCGATTTTCCACCTCCGGTTGGCATCAAAACACAAGTGTCGTTACCGGCAAGAACATTTCGGATAATAACTTCCTGATTCCCTTTAAAATTACTGAATCCAAAGAATTTCTTCAAATAATCAACCAAAGAAATGTCGACTCCAAAACTCATCATTTTCTCTTTTCAAATATTCATATACCATCTTTGTATATTCAATATAATTAATTTTTAATATATATCTCCTGAATTCAGGTCGTTAAAATTAAATTCATCAATATCTCCAAAAAATAGATACATTTGTAAATTAAATGTACAATTTTTTTTCTTAACTCTAAATTTATTTTGACCAAGTTTTCTATCTTTTTTTATCAAGCACAATTTTTCATTAAATTTCATCAAACCTGGGCACTAAAACCAGGTTTTCAAGTTATTATACAAAATAAAATATAATAAATGAACAGAACAGGTTCATGAAACCGGTTATTAATTAACAATATGTCGAAAAAAAAGAAAAATGAAATGTCGTTCCTTGACCATCTTGAAGAACTGAGATGGCATCTTTTACGTGCTTTGGGTGCAATTATTGTTTTAGCTATTGCAGCATTTATTTTTCATGATATTATTTTCGATAAAATAATTCTGGCTCCAAAGACTCCTGATTTTTTCACAAACCGGATGCTTTGTGCATTTAGTGAAATTGTTAATGCCCCGACTCTTTGTATAAATTCCAACCCATTTAAAATAATTAACATTCAAATGGCAGGACAGTTTACTACACATATTATGGTCTCAATTATTGCAGGTGTTATTCTCGCATTCCCTTATATTTTTTTCGAGTTCTGGTCATTTGTCAAACCTGCATTATATTCAAAAGAAAAGGGTTATGCTGGCGGTGCAGTTTTTTACAGCTCATTACTGTTCCTTTTAGGAGTCTTGTTCGGATTTTATGTTATTACACCTTTATCTGTTCACTTTCTTGGTTCATATACTGTTAGCTCCCAGGTGGAAAATCAAATTGACCTGACTTCATACATTTCAACAGTAGCAAAGGTAGTTCTGGCAAGCGGTATCGTTTTTGAACTACCTGTATTAGTATTCTTTTTAACCAAGATAGGTTTAATCACGCCATCTTTTTTGAGGCAATACAGGAAGCATTCTATTGTAGTAATCCTGCTTCTTTCTGCAATTATCACACCTCCCGATATTTTCAGCCAGGTTCTTGTCTGTTTCCCGCTATTATTCCTTTATGAAATCGGAATAATTATTTCAAAAAGAGTCCTGGCTAAAGAAAAAGCCAGGCTTGAAGAAGATTAACAAGAAGAAGGCTTAGCCTTTATTATAAAAATGATTATTACCTTTGCAGTGCATAAGTATTAAAGAAGTTTGCAGATCATGAAGCTCAGGACTGAAAATCTGGTTAAGAAATATCGAAAAAGAACGGTAGTAAATGAAGTATCCATTGAGGTGGAACAGGGTGAAATTGTAGGATTACTTGGTCCGAACGGTGCCGGCAAGACTACGACATTTTATATGATTGTGGGTCTGATAACCCCAAACCAGGGCAGAATTTTTCTGGAAGATAAAGAAATCACAAAACTCCCTGTATACAAGCGGGCTCAGAAAGGGATTGGATACCTTGCCCAGGAAGCATCGGTCTTCAGAAAACTAAGTGTAGAGGACAACATAAGAGCAATTTTAGAAATGTCTGATCTTAGTGCTGAAATTCAACGTGACAGGCTCGAATCACTTCTTGTGGAATTTGGATTGGAAAAAATCAGGAAAAGTAAAGGCATACAACTATCCGGAGGAGAAAGAAGGCGAACTGAAATTGCCAGGGCATTAGCCATAAAACCTAACTTTATCCTGCTTGACGAGCCATTTGCAGGGGTCGATCCCATTGCTGTTGAAGATATCCAGGAAATTGTATCAAGTCTGAAAACTAAAAATATCGGGATACTGATAACTGATCATAACGTGCATGAAACACTCTCAATTACTGACAGGGCCTATTTACTGTTTGAAGGCAGTATTCTGAAATCCGGCTCTTCAGAAGAGCTTGCAAATGATGAAAAAGTCAGGAAAGTATATCTTGGTAAGAATTTTTCACTGCGACGATAACTATCTACTCCCTTTTTTAATTATCTTGAAAATTTAAATATATTTGCGGTGAATTTCAAGGCGGATGTGGCGTAATTGGTAGCCGCGCTAGACTTAGGATCTAGTGCCTTCGGGCGTGGGGGTTCGAGTCCCTTCATCCGCACAAAATGACAACCGCTTAACTTTCGAAATTTGACCGGGAGTTAGCGGTTTTTTACCATGCAATTTTTAAAACTACTATATGAATATTACTAAAGAAAATATTGACGAGTTGAATGCAGAATTAAAAATCACCATTGAAGAAAGTGATTATAAAGAAAAGGTGGAAACCGTACTGACAGATTATAAAAGAAAAGCAAAAATTGACGGTTTCAGACCAGGCAAAGTACCTGCAGGTATGATTAAGAAAATGTACGGTACAGCAGTATTGGTTGATGAGGTAAACAAGATCCTTTCGGAATCTATTTCTAATTACCTTATTAAAGAAAAAATAAATATTCTTGGTGAACCTCTACCATGTGAAAAGGAACAGAATATTGATTTTGAAAAACAAACTGAATTTGAATTTTTATTCGATCTTGGACTCGCTCCCGAATTCGAAGTAACCCTGACAAAAAAAGATAAAATTCCTTATTATACCATTAAGGTTGATAAGAAACTTATTGACTCATACACTAAAAACTATACCAGAAAATTCGGGCATTTCAAATCAGCAGATAAAGTAGAAAAAACCGAGATGCTTAAGGGTGACATCATTCAAATTGATACGGAAGGCAATATAAAAGAAAACGGTTTTTCCAATAATGATGCAACAATATCTCTTGAAATACTTAAGGATGATAGTGTAATAGAGAAATTTACAGGTAAAAAAACCGGGGAATCAATTGATTTCGATATTAAAAAAGCTTATCCCAATAACTCTGAAATTGCTGCTATCCTGGGAACTAAAAAGGAAAACGTGATTGATATTGACCCTCTTGTGAGATTTACAATAAAAGAGATCTCAAAATTCGAAAATGCAGATATAAACCAGGAATTGTTTGATAAGGCATTTGGTAAAGATAAAATCAAGTCGGAAGAAGAGTTTTACAACAGGATCAAAGAGGAAATTCAAGCGAACCTGAAAAAAGAAAGTGATTACCGGTTTGCTGTAGATGTTAAAGAAAAAATGATTGATAAAATGAAACTCTCGCTCCCGGAGAAATTTCTTAAAAGATGGTTGCTTAAAAATAACGAAAGGAAAGTTACGCCTGATCAGATTGAAAAAGAATTCGATCAGGTTGCCGAAGACCTGAAATGGCAGCTCATTAAAGACAAGATCATTAAGGAGCAGGATATGAAAGTTACTGAAGATGAGGTTCTTGAATATGCCAAAGTAGTTGCCTTTATGCAATTTCAACAATATGGTATGGCCGGAATGCCTGATGAACAACTGGAGGGCTTCGCTAAAGAGATCCTGAAGAAAGAGGATGATAAGAGAAGAATGTATGCTAAACTATTTGAAGACAAAACTATTGCGTATATTAAAGAAAACGTGAAAATTGATGAAAAGATGGTTTCAACGGATAATTTTAATAAACTATTTGAAAAGAAATAAGTATTGACCTACCGATCATGTTTTTTATTACTTTTGATATTAATGTAACCAAAATTTAAAAGTCATGGATTATCAAGACGATTTCAGAAAATATGCCACCCGCCACAGGGGAATTAACAGTATGGTTTTTGACCAGATTAAATCCATATCTAATGATTATATCTCCCCGACTATTATTGAGGAAAGGCAGTTAAACGTAGCTTCCATGGATGTTTTTTCAAGATTAATGATGGACAGGATTATATTCCTTGGACTGCCAATCGACGACTATGTTGCAAATATAATTCAGGCCCAGTTATTGTATCTTGAATCAACTGATCCGACAAAGGATATCCAGATTTATTTAAACACCCCCGGAGGAACAATCCATGCCGGATTGGGCATTTATGATACTATGCAATATATCAGTTCGGATATTGCCACCATATGCACAGGAATGGCAGCATCGATGGGCGCGGTATTGCTTACTGCAGGTACCAAAGGTAAAAGATCAGCCCTGAAACATTCCAGGATCATGATACATCAGCCAATGGGTGGCGCTCAGGGGCAAGCTGCTGATATTGAGATTACTGCCCGTGAGATTCTTAAAGCCAGGAATCAACTTTATACTATAATTGCTGATCATACAGGCAATAGTATTAAAAAAGTTGAAAAGGATGCTGATCGTGATTACTGGATGTCTTCTGAAGAGGCGAAAAAATATGGAATGATTGACGAAGTATTGATAAGAGAGAAGAAAAAGTGATAAAAGTTGACTATTAAATCATTTTCATTCATTTTTGTATATTTGTAAAGAATTAAATTAGTAAAATGTAACATTCAGGTTATGGATAAGTGTTCATTTTGCGGAAGAGATAAGAAAGACACAAACTTGCTGATCGCAGGAATTTCCGGTCATATATGTGATCATTGTATCGAGCAGGCATATAACATCATTCAGGAAGAGACTAAAGGAAAAAGCAGTTTTGATGTTAGCCAGATACAACTTCTCAAACCGCGTGAAATAAAAAAGTTTCTTGACCAGTATGTGATTGGACAAGAACGGGCTAAAAAATATCTTTCGGTTGCCGTTTACAACCATTATAAAAGGCTGATCCAAACCCCTAATGATGACGATGGCATTGAAATTGAAAAGTCAAATATCATTCTTGTAGGCGAAACAGGAACGGGTAAAACTCTGCTTGCCCGTACTATTGCCCGGATGTTGCATGTTCCTTTTACTATCGTTGATGCAACTGTACTAACTGAAGCCGGATATGTTGGTGAAGATATTGAAAGTTTACTTACACGGTTATTGCAGGTAGCCGATTATGATGTAAAAGCTGCTGAGAAGGGGATCATATTTATTGACGAGATTGATAAAATTGCCCGTAAAAGCGATAACCCGTCGATTACACGTGATGTTTCCGGAGAAGGTGTCCAGCAAGGACTTCTTAAACTTCTTGAAGGATCAATTGTAAATGTTCCACCCCAGGGAGGAAGAAAGCATCCGGAACAAAAAATGATACCTGTAAATACACAAAACATTCTTTTCATTTGTGGTGGTGCTTTTGATGGTATTGAAAAGAAAATTGCCAACCGGATGAATACACAGGTTGTTGGGTATGGTGCCGGGAAAAACAGGGATTATATTAATAAAGATAACCTGCTTGAATATATTGCTCCGCAGGATTTGAAATCTTATGGCATGATCCCTGAAATAATCGGCCGGCTTCCTATCCTTACCTACCTTAATCCACTCGATAAAACTACACTGAGAAATATTCTTACCGAACCGAAGAATTCCATTGTCAAACAATACATCAAACTACTTGGCATGGATAATATTGAACTTAGTTTCGATGAAAAAGCACTGATGTATATCGTTGATAAATCTATCGAATTTAAGCTTGGAGCACGTGGACTCCGTTCAATCTGCGAAGTTATCATGATGGATGCTATGTTTGAACTCCCATCGGATGGTGCTTCAAAGCTCAGAATTACAACCAATTATGCCCGGCAAAAGCTTGAGAAAGTAAACATGAAATTACTGAAAGCATCATAAAAAAAGGCGGTTCAAACCGCCTTTTTTCTTTTCCTGTATGTTCTATCAGTTCAGATTCCTGTGCCGGTACCTTAACAGAATAGTTCTGGTTTCCCCATTCCATGAAACTGTTGCTTCATTATCACACTCACCATCACCAAAATCAAGAGTTATCGGATCATTTTCACCTACAACTATATCGATTGAACCACTTTTAATAAACCTGCATGTTGCAGCCCACTCAAGAGGAATTATTATTGTCCTTGAATACGCTACACCTCTGAAATTTATTCCCGTTGTCTGGCCGGTAATAAAATACACGTCATCCCAGATATTCCACCAGGTATCAGACCCTGCAACCCATTCGCGTGTTCTAACTGATTCACGTGTAATAACAATACTGTCAGGAGTTGTTATCTTTCCACCTGTTAATTCGATGGAAAAGCAAATGTTCCCTTCATCATTCTCACCATCATTGGTTACGGTCTTTGTGCCTTCAACATGAATACCGTTAATGTAATAATTTTCTAAAGTAATTGTTCTTGAAGAACCCGTAACACGGTAACGTCCGGTAACCTGAATAATGATTTTCCCACTGCGTGTTTGCTCATAGAAACCTGTACACCCGTCACCATAGTCGATGGTAATTATTTTTGGCCAATAAGTTGAATCAGGATGATCAACTGTAACATTAGGACAACTGTCAGAAACTACTGCTGATTTCAATGTTCCGCCATATATTTGTCCATCTATAAGTTGCTCTGCGGCAATCGCTACATCAAATATATCATCAAATAAATTTTCTGCAAGCGCATCATCCTCGGCAATTGCTACCTCATCATCTGTTAAAGTAGAAGTTTCTTTCTCACATGACTGAAAAAGTATTGCCCCGACTAAGACAATGGAAAGGATATACAAATAATTTTTTGTTTTCATGATTAATAGTTTTAATGAATAATC
The DNA here is from genome assembly GCA_030618105.1 of Bacteroidota bacterium. Taxonomy (GTDB): domain Bacteria; phylum Bacteroidota; class Bacteroidia; order Bacteroidales; family VadinHA17; genus JADFUQ01. The sequence goes on from JAUXED010000017.1 coordinate 12,729, forward strand.
TTTATTTGTGATTTCACCCTATTTGACGAAAAAATAAGTAAAAGGTTTAATTTAACAGGATGTTTTTTGAAATAAAACATTTAACTCAAACCTATTTCCGCCTGACATAGGTAAGATAAGAAAAACTAAAATCATTTTTTCCATCAGGCTCAACATCCTCTCTTTCAATTAACTGCCATTCATTTTCGTCAATTTCCGGGAAAAATGTATCAGCATCAAAAGCTTTATGAACTTTCGTAATATACAACTTGTCTGCAAATGGTAAAAACTGGCGGTATACTGAACCTCCGCCTATTATAAACGACTCCTCATTATTTGCGCACTTTTCAATAGCTTCCTCAATAGAATAAGCCATTTCACAACCTTTTATCAGTTCACCCCCGATATCAGATATTACAACATTTGTCCTGTTTGGTAATGGTTTTACCGGAAGAGACTCATAGGTTTTCTTTCCCATAACTACAGGATGTCCTGTGGTTAATCTCTTGAATCTTTTCAAATCATCCGAAATGTGCCATAATAATTTGTTTCCTTTTCCAATTGCATTATTCTCAGCTACTGCTACAATGATAGAGATATGTTTTTTCATGTTCGTTTCATCTTTTTTACTTTCTTCGTCCACCATATCCGCCTTGGCGGAGAAGGTGGGTGCCTACACCGAAATTTTTCCCTTAATATGAGGATGAGCCTGATAGTTAACAAGCTCAAAGTCATCATACTCAAAATCAAAAATATTTTTCCGTTCAGGATTCAGTTTCATTTGTGGCAATGGGAACGGATCACGAGTAAGTTGCAATTTTACCTGGTCGATATGGTTATGATAAATATGCGCATCACCCAGGGTATGGATAAATTCACGGGGCTGTAAACCGGTTGATTGTGCAATCATCATGGTTAATAGTGAATAAGAGGCGATATTAAAAGGCACACCAAGAAAAATATCCGCACTGCGCTGATAAAGCTGACATGATAACCCGCCCTTATTTACCCAAAACTGCATAAGGATATGACATGGAGGAAGGGCCATTTTATCAAGGTCCCCAACATTCCATGCACTAACTATATGCCTTCTCGAATCAGGATTTTCCCTGATCGAATTAATTACATTACTTATCTGATCAATAAATTTCCCATCTGCAGTTGGCCACGATCTCCACTGGTATCCGTAAATATGCCCGAGATCACCATTCTCATCAGCCCATTCATCCCATATTTTTACACCATGATCGTTCAGATATTTGGTATTTGTATTCCCATCCAGGAACCATAATAATTCATGAATTATTGACTTCAGATGTAGTTTTTTAGTAGTTAATACCGGAAAACCATCCTGAAGGTTAAAACGCATCTGGTATCCGAACACACTAAGCGTACCTGTTCCTGTCCGGTCTTGCTTTTCCAATCCTTTTTTTACTACATGATCTAAGAGTTCCAGATATTGTTTCATATGTTAATAATTTATTTTTAATGGTCATATAGCCAGTCCCGACATTGTCGGGATAGCTCACCCCGATTTTTTCCGGGTTCGGTTCATCTGTTTAAAATTTTTTGAAAATAATATATATAAATGTTATAAAATTCTCACATTATATCGAACACCTCTTTCTTCGAGATAATTCAGAATATATTCAAAATTCTCCTTTTTTTCTCCAACATACTCAGGTGGATTTATTCCAATTTTGTTAAATTTCCCTTCCAGCAACAGGTTTGCAATAGCAGTACAGGTATATCCTGTTGTTCTTGCCATTGACAATGTTCCCGTTTCTTTGTTGTACCTATCGTAGAGGTCATAAACCCATGTAAAATATTTCCCTTCTTTTTTCCCGTCGATAGTAACCCGCATAACCGTAAAATCTTCTTCGCCGGGTTTAAGTTTCCATTTAGGGAAAAGCAGGCTGGCAGTCAGGTCAACCGGGCGTATTTTCTTACCCCGGACATCCACTTCCTCGCAGGAAAAGAAGCCGGTTTCACGAAGCACCCTCAAATACTCTACTGTGCCGGGGTACCTGAGGGTTTTTTCAATCATATCCGGGATTTTTATTGTTTTCAGAAGTGTACGCAGGCCATCTGAGTTCCAGGATTCCAGGGTTCCAACTTTATCAAAATACACCAGTTCTGTATCAGACAGGGCTTCTCTTACAATAAGTCCTCCATTTTCAATGTAACGTGCAGGACGTACATATTCTTCAATCACATCAACAGGTGAAAAAACGGCTTTATATTCAAACGGCCATTCCCTGATTACCGGTAATCCTCCAACAAGACATTCATATCTTGTAACCTCAACAGATGCATAATAATACCCTAAAATAACATTTCCCATACCCGGGGCAACCCCTGCATCTATTACCACTGAAACCTTTTTTTCTTTAGCCAGTTTTTCCAACTTAAAAGGGTCTTCAGGAAAGAATGAGATATCAACAATATCTTTCCCGGCAAGAATAACATTTTTCACTGTATTGTATCCCATAAACCCGGGAACAGCACCAATTACAAGGTCAAAATCATCTACTGCTTCAGCCACTTTTTCTTTCGTGGAAAGATCAATCCGTTTTATTTTTATTCCATGTTCCCTGCTTAATTTCTGCAGTGGTTCTTCCCTGACATCAACAGTTGTTACATCAAATTTTTTACTTAAATCAATAGCAATGGCATTACCAACAAGTCCGGCACCAAGTACAACAACTGCCCTTTTTTCCATAATTTGCCAGTTTTAGTTACAAGTCATTTGATATATTTCTTATTATAAACCCGGTTCTCAGCATAAACTTAATTATTATCAGAGTTTTATGATATGACAAAGCCAAAAAAATGATTTCTTTTATTTAGATCAACTCATTATAGTTCCAACAATTGTAGCAGACAATAATGATGCAAGTGTACCTGCAAGAAGGGCTCGCATGCCAAATTTAGATAATAAAACCCGCTGATTAGGGGCAAGTGATCCAATACCACCAATTTGTATCCCTATTGATGCAAAATTTGCAAAACCGCAAAGCATGTAAGTAGCCATTATTATTGATTTATTAGAGAGGACACCCAGGTTTTTCAAATCTGCCAGACTTATATATCCCACAAACTCTGTCATAATTATCTTTTCTCCAAGCAGTCTTCCCATAAGCGTTATATCTTCCCCCGGCACTCCAATCAGCCACATCACCGGTGAGAATATATATCCCAGAACAAATTGCAACGATAATTCGTTAAACTGTCCATTAGTCTTTTCAGCAATGATCTCATTCAAATTTGTCCAGCCTCCAACCTTCATCATTACAAAATTGAACATGGCAATAAACGCAAGAAACACCAATAACATAGCAGCAACATTCACGGCGAGCCTGAGACCCTGGGAAGTTCCGTTCGATACCGCATCCAAAACATTGCTTCCGACCTCATCCCTTGAAATTTCAACATCTTCCCCTACATCTTCAGTTTGCGGAACCAGTACTTTTGAAATTACAACTGCTCCGGGTGCGGCCATCACTGAAGCCGCAAGGAGATGTTTTGCAAATATCAGCCGCTGAACAGGATCACTCCCTCCCAGGAATCCGATATACGCAGCCAAAACCCCTCCCGCGAGTGTTGCCATTCCACCGGTCATTACAAGCAATATTTCCGAACGGTTCATTTTAGGCAAATATTCCTTGATCATCAGGGGTGATTCAGTCTGCCCAAGGAATATATTTCCCACAACTGATAGGCTTTCAGCACCTGACAACTTCATTATTTTTGTCATCACCCATGCCAGACCATAAACAATCTTTTGAATTATGCCATAATAAAACAATACCGAGGTAAGTGCCGAGAAGAATATAATTGTCGGAAGGATCTGAAATGCAAAGATCATCCCGTATTTGTCCAAATCCAGAAATTCACCAAACAGAAATTCACTTCCAACTTTAGTAAAATCCAGTATTTTTACGAATATTTTACCGACAAATTCAAAAATAAAACGTATCACCGGCACATAGAGTATACCTGCAGCAAGAACAACCTGGATCACAAGACCCGTAACCACTACCCTCCATGAGACCGCTTTACGGTTGGTACTGAAAGCAAAAGCTATCGCAATAATTACCAATAACCCGAACATCCCCCTCAACATAGTAAGCAGGTTCAATTCAAAAGAAGGTTTTACCGGAACTACCTGGTTTGTTTCACGTTCAAGCAAACCGGAGCCATTAGATGATTGCAACAAAATAACTTCATCAACAATAGAATCTGATAATTGTTGATCTTCTGTCTGAATCGTTTTTATTGAATCTTGTGTAGTTGCTAATCCGGAAGTTATGGTAATAAAAAAAAGAGGTAGGATAACCAATAAGTATTTTTTCATTTAAATCAGTTTTATTCTTGTTTCCTTCGTTTTAATTCATCTCTAATAAATGAAGCTTTTTCGTAATTCTCTTTTTCTATCGACTCGTTAAGTAGTTTTTTCAATTCATTAACTGAAAATTTTTCCAGTTCAGAAGTTGATTTTGTCTTATCCTTAAATTTTCCATCACTATAACTTTTCGTAAAATTTTCCTTTTCAATTTCGCTGTTCACATCTAACACTATACCCGACTTGGTCATAATCTCTTCATTTGTATAAATTGGGCATTTAAATCTCAGAGCCAGAGCTATTGCATCAGATGTACGGGCATCAATTGTTATCTCTCTGCCACCGTTTCTGCAAATCAATTTAGCATAGAAAACCCCTTCTTCCAGCCGGTAAATTTCTACTTCGCGAAGAGAAATCCCGAATGCACTGGCAAAATTATGAAACAGATCATGTGTTAGTGGTCTTGGAGGCGTCAGTCCTTCCAATTGAATGGCAATTGCCTGTGCTTCAAACCCGCCAATAATAATAGGTATCCGTCGCTCACCTTCTTCTTCAGTTAACACAAGGGCATAAGCACCCGATTGAGTCTGACTGTATGATATTCCTAATACATTTAATTTTATACGCTTCATACCTTCTCCGAAAAAGGGTGATTTCTAAAACCTTCTGCTTTGTTCGTACCTGTTACAAATATATAAGTAATTAAACATTATACGATTTTTAATGATGAAAAAAAAATGTGTGAATTGATTTTGTGTCACTTGATGTTTCGGAAAATCCATGTGCTGACTGCAGGGAATGTACAATAAATTGTACTTCAGGATTTAATGTCGCGGAAAAGATTAAAGATGTCAGCCGGCTTATAAATGTACCGGAAGATTTTATTACTTAAACAGCTTCGATAGTTGAGGGTGGTTTTTTAGTTATGTTATATGTAACGCTTACTACTTTTGGAATTTCGGTTGTAATTCTTTCAGCCAGTCTTTCAAGAATGTCATAAGAAAGTCTGGTTGGTGATCCTGTTCTAGCGTCTTTACTTTCCCAGCATCTAATCTCTATCTGAGAACCAAAATCCCTGTTTCCGTCTCTTATTCCGGTAACCTTGTCTTCATGCAGAATCGCCAGATACTGGAATGCGCCCGAATTTTTCAGTTCCTCTTCAACAATCACTGTGGCTTTTCTCACAGTCTCAATCTTTTCCGGACTAACCTCTCCAATAACCCTTGCTGCCAGGGCAGGTCCGGGGAATGGTGGTCTGTTATATATTTCTTCGGGTAGTCCCAATGCTTTTCCAACTTCCCTTACCGCGGGTTTTCTGAGTTGTACAAGAGGCTCAAGGATCTTGTAACCAAATGCCTCTTCAGGGTCAATTCCCAACTGCTCAAAAACATTGTGCTGCCTCTTTATTCCTGCAACCGTTTCATCCACATCTGTCAAAATCGTTCCCTGAAAAAGATATTTCGCGTTATTGTTCTTCACTAACTTACCAAAAACATTTTTGTAAAATGAACTGGTAACAGCTTCTCTTTTTTCCTCCGGATCTGTAACGTTTTTTAATGCATCGAAAAAAACCTTTTTAGCATCTATAATTTCAACATTTACCCCCAGGTTCTTATAAATTGAAACAACATGCTCCGGTTCTCCTTCTCTCATCAGGCCATTATCAATAAAATATGTTTTAAGTTTAGCCCCCAAAGCTTCATGTCCCAGCATAGTAACAACTGAAGAATCAACACCACCGGACAGAGCGTTAATGGCAAAATTACTGCCCACTTTCGAAGAAATATCCTTCACTTTTTCTTCTATAAACTTTTTGGGGGTTAGTTCCTCTAATATTATTTCTTTTATTTCCATGTTATTTATTTTTTTGTGGATTGCCGACTGTGGACTGCCGACTATTTTCACCCTCCAACTCCTGGAAGAATGATAAGGTCTTCGACAGAATCTAATTCTTTGATCTTCAGGTTTCTGAAATAGATTGGCGCTCCGGCGTGTTTCCCATGGAAACCAATATGTCCATGTGTAGGCAGCTCAGCTACCGGTTTGTATAACCATAAAGGTATTTTACTTCCATCAGGGTTCTTTTCTTCATCTGTCCATAATTTCATATCCATCTCAATTATTTGTTCGCCGTTCAGCAGAACATAAATCAAATGATCCACACAGGTTATTGTAAAACGGTTCCATTCACCGGGATGTTCTACCATACTTTTAGTAGCAGGCAGATGGCCAAAAACAGCACCGCACTGCCATGAAGGGGGACTGCTTGCCCACCGCTCTGAATAGTCATCTGCTATCTGTATCTCAATTGAATTTGGGATCCAATAATCAATATTAGTGCAGTAGAGAATAACCCCGCTGTTTGTACCGGTATCTGTTTTAAACTCAAGGTCAAGTATAAAATTATCATAATCATATTCTGTCCAGATAGCCTGATCCTCACTTGCTGTAAGGATACCTTCTTCGAAAGTCCATACGCCTTCGGAAAAAATAGCATTAGACAGATCATCAGTAAACAGATCCTGCCAGTCAGTAACATCCGGATGAGTAGTTGGCGGAATCTCAACCCCTGGTTTACAGGATTGTACACAAAGAATAAGTGTTAGAATAACAGGTATAAAAGTTTTCATAAGTATAAAATTTAGGTTCATAATATAAATATGTAGTTATTATGGAAAATTGGAATGTTGGAATAATGGAAAATTGGAAAAAACTGGTATATGATATTCAATTATTCCACAATACTATAAAGAAGTATAATTCCAAATTCCCTCCTTTTTTTTCTTTTATGGAAACAAGACAATAAAATTAATCTTTAACCTTGTTAAATCGCAGAGCGTTGATCATCCAGTTCGGTAGTGCCTTTTCAGGATGACGATTATTTAAGTTCAGGTACCAGCCAAGTTTTTTAATAATAGGTATTTTATGTGTTTCAACAAACTCAATTAATGTTCCGTCAGGATCTTCAACATAAGCAAAATGTCCGCTTGCTTCACCCATATCAAAAACGCTGCTTTCATGGTCTGTTTCACTATCAACTGTAAAAGGACACCCACCTTGCTGACACATTTTTTTCATCTCGCGCATTCCTCTTATATCATAACAAAGATGAATAAAGCCAAGGTCGCCCCACAGGCGTCCCTGGAAAATTTTTCTCGGTTTGCGGTTAGCCGATTCTATCAATTCGATATAGCTGGTGCCAAACATTCTGCTAAAAGCTCCCAGCCGGTCTTTACTGTGATATAACAACACGCGGCGAACCTTCTTGTCGCCACCGTTTATACCTGAAAAATCATTAAAAACCCCCGTTTCATCATAAACTACCTGATCGTAACCGAGAATATTAGAATAAAATTTCAAGGCAAGCTCTATATTTGAAGTGCCTATCATTACACCATAAGCTGCACCTGTAAGCTTCTTTTCTTTTCTAAACCAGCTGTTTCCATTTACTACCTGGAACAGATTTCCATAAGGATCTTTGACAAAAAAATATTTTTCGCCCCGTGGATCTTGTTTTACATCACCAAGAAGATTAAGATTTCGCAATTTAAATTGCTCATAGGTGTTTTTTACATTTTTGGTTTTTATTTTAACGGCAAAAATCCCAAGGTCACCAAGACAAATATCAAATTCGGGCGCTTCGGGAACCCTGTCGGTATACTGCCAGATCTCAAATCCGCCGCCGCCCTGAAGATTCAGAGCTAACGCTGCATGACGACTGCGTGCTTTTCCGCCAGTATACAATTTCATCAGTCCGGCTTGTGCTTTTTCTTCAAAAACCCTTATATCCATTCCGAAATTTTCCCTGTACCATTTCCAGGCTTCCTTAAGATTGGAAACGCCAATACCGACTTGCTGTATCCCGCTAATAACTACATCGTTCATAATATATATAATTTTGTCAAAGCTAATAACTTATTTTTAAATTCCATCAGGTTGGACTAATACGGTGTATTATTCTCCAGAAAATACACGGAAAAAAACGCTTCAAATGTACCATGATAAGATCCTTGCCTCCAACTAAGACCTCTTTTTTCTTTTTCCTGATGGATTTTAGAATAATTTTTGAGGCTTTTTTAGCCGGGAAACCTCCCGCTTGCCCGGCATCCCTTTTTCCCCAACGCTTACCATCACCTGTAAGTGCATTGTCTGATATCGCTGTATTAACCCTCCCTGGTATAATAATAGTAATTGAAATATTTTTCCCATGAAGTTCAGCCCGCAAAGTTTCAAAATATCCGTGTAAGGCATGCTTTGAAGCAGAATAGGCAGACCTCATTGGGAACCCAAATTTTCCAACAATACTGCTTGTAACTGCTATATGTCCGTATCCTTGTGCCTTCATATAGGGTAAAACAGCTTTGGTTAGTGCTACTGTGCCGAAAAAATTTATTTCAAAAATCCTCCTGATTGTTTCAAGAGAGATATCTTCATCTGACGATCGCTGGCTTACTCCTGCCACATGGAGTAATATGTCGATCTTTTTATAGGTTTGAATAATTTTTTCTACCAGCTCCGGATAGTTATCCTGTTGCTCCATATCCAGCGTCATAATATGACATGATTTTTCGTTCTTACCACAGTTTTTCTTTACCTGTTGAAGCTTTTTTTCATTACGGGATGAAGCTATTACTGTTGCTCCCTGCTCAACAAAATCATATACCAAAGCCTCACCTATTCCTGATGATGCACCGGTAATCCAGACTATTTTTTTTGAAAATGTCATATTAATGAACTTTATAAACCTTGCGAAAATTACAAAAAAATGAATCGTTTAAATTAATTGAATTGATATTATTCCTAAACAATAAACAATATTTTCTGTTTTTTTTATTTAATTAGAGGTTTTAAAATTATATTAAGTATCAATAGTTGCCTACATAATACTCCTCAAATACTCCTCCGATCAAATTCTCTTTTGATTTTTTATTTTCTATTTATTAACTAAATCATTGAGTTATGAGCCTGAAGTTAATTATTATGATCATCTTTTTTGTTATTGCTCCTGTAATTATATTATACCTGGAAACCCAATTTTCCATTATGAAAAAGGTAGGGGCTGTACTGATTTGTTATGCAATAGGATTAATTCTTGGGAATATTGACATTTTACCCGATGGTGCGGATAAATATCAAAACCTGATAACAAATCTTACGATCCCAATTGCCCTGCCCCTTATTTTGTTCTCAATGGATGTGAAGAAGTGGTTCAAAATGGCAGGATCAGCAATGACTTCACTGGCAATTGGCTTGTTTACGGTGGTTGTTATGATTTTTGCAGGTTACTACATTTTCAATGGGAGTATTGATGAAATATGGAAAGTGGCAGGTATGCTTGTTGGAATTTATACCGGGGGTACTCCTAACCTTGCAGCTATGAAAACTGCTCTGGAAGTAGATCAAGAACTTTATATCATGACTCATACATATGAACTTTCTCTTGGAGCATTGTACCTGGTTTTCATTCTTTCTATCGGACAAAGGGTTTTCCTTACTATTCTTCCGCCTTTTAAAAGCCCGGATAATAGTATAGCGAATTCAGGACAAGTAAACCCTGAAGAAGATTTTGATGATTACAGCGAAATTTTCAAAAAAAGTACATTGTTACCATTACTGGGAGCATTTGGTTTATCTCTTGTAATTGTAGGTGTCAGTTATGCATTAAGCATGCTGTTACCTGAAAGCTTTTCAACTGCAGCGATCATCCTTTTCATCACAACTTTTGGAATAGCATTTTCCTTTGTGCCTAAGATAAAACAGATCAAAAAGACTTTTCAGACAGGAATGTATATTATCCTGATCTTTTGCCTGGTGGTTTCTTCAATGGCAGATCTTACCAAATTGGTAAATATTTCATTTTCATTGTTTTGGTATGTCGGACTGGCAATGTTTGGATCTCATATATTGCATGTTTTTATAGCTAAATTTTTTAAAATTGATGCTGATACAGTGATAATTTCCGGAAGTGCATTGATCTGTTCTCCTCCTTTTGTCCCGGTTATTGCAGCTGCATTGAAGAACAAGGAGATTATCCTTACAGGTTTAACAGTTGGAATTGCAGGTTATGCTGTTGGTAACTACCTGGGAGTAATGATCGCATTTATTTTGAAATAAAAAATTTTAGGTCGACTTTTTCACCATCAAAAACAGCGTAGCTGAAATTATCAATCCAGTCGCCAGGATGAATAAAGCGGGATTTGTCTGTTAACTGATGATTTAAGGTAATATGCCGGTGACCAAAAATGAAATAGTCGAAATATTGTGTTTTGAGCATTTCTTTGGCATAAATTGTAAGTGATTCTTTGTCTTCACCTTTGAATGGATCATTCACTTTTGAAAACCTGCTGCTATGCGACCATTTATGAGCGAACCAAACTGAGAAATTGGGATGTAATCTGGCAAAAAGCCATTGAAGAATATTACAGGTAAATATTTTTTTTAATAACTTGTAATTCCTGTCACCGGGTCCCAATCCATCACCGTGTCCGAGATAAAATTTCAATCCGTTAAATTCTTTAATCACCGGTTCGCGATGCAGAATTATTCCTGTCTCGCGGGGTAGATAATCAAAAACCCAGATATCATGATTTCCGGTAAAAAAATGGACAGGGATACCCGAGTCAGTGATCTCGGAAATCTTTCCCAGAAACCGGGTAAATCCCCTTGGTACCACCTTTTTGTACTCAAACCAGTAATCGAAAATATCCCCTAACAAATATATCTCCCTGGCATTGGAACGGATGTTGTCAAGCCAACGGACAACCTTTTTTTCCCTCTCTAAACTTTTTTCATAAGAAGGGAATCCAAGGTGGAAGTCAGATGCGAAATATATTTTTCCCCCGGGTTTCACAGTTGGTTTAGCATTTATTCAAAAAGCTGGTTCATTTTTATATTCAAAGCCCTCCCATGCAGATCCTTGCCAATTATATTTCCTTCTCTGTCAAACATATAATTAACAGGAACAGACCTGACATTGAACATACGGATTACCCCTGAACTTTCAGGATCTGTGTCAATAACAGATATCCATGGCAATTCATCAAATCTCACTGCTTTTTCCCACTTTGCAATATCGTTGTCAATACATACCTGGTATATTTCAAATCCTTTTGGGTTATATTTTTTATGTAATAATTTAAATACCTGGTTTTCCTTTACACATGCCTCAGAAGCGGTTGACCAGAAGCTTAAAAGAACATATTTACCCTGATTTGACAATAATATCGTATCTCCATTAATATTGGGTAATTGAATATCCAGTGCTGTTTTGGGCAGATTCTCCATTATTTGATTAAAACGCAATTGGTTATAACGGTTCAAGCCCTTTTCCAGGTCTGCTGCAAGTGCTTTTGTATGTTTCGATTCAGGATATGATTTTTGCAATGAATCAGAAACTATTTTGAGGTATTGCAGATCCCGGTTCTTAAATAAAACGTAGGTGTTCTCATCAAACTTTTGGTATAAAGCTTTGATTGAGGCAAGTGAGTTAAGATTTTCCAGAACAAACCTGATACTGAAATTCCTTTGTTCATTTACAATCTTCTGGTACGCTTCATCCAGCTCTTTACTGATTGTATCAAATCCGGGTTTATCATTGAATTCATTAAATATAGTGGTAAGGGAATCGAGCTTTTTCTGGGTTTCCAGCAGGTGATTGTCAAGGAGTTTTACTTTTTGAGAATTCTCTGAACCTGTTATTTCATAATTTTCAGGAAGATATTTTTTACTTGAGGTTACCCTGATTTTTTCTCCGGGACCTGTAAGTAAAGTCACAAAATTATTATCTGAAAGGCGTAAACGGTAAAAATTTAGTCCGGAAGCCTTTGTTTTAAGATTAAATTCCCCGTGTTTGTTAATTCCGGATGAGTCAACAGAAACAATTTCCCCAACGCCCATTTTGTCAAGGTAGATCATTTCCTTCTCAGTGTCTTTAATAACTCCGTTTACTTTAACATGATTCCGTCCGCAGGCAAACAGAATTACAAGAGGAAGGATAAGAATGATTTTTTTCATTCAAAAATCTCTTTTAGTTTATTGCTCAGAGCTTCACCTCTTAAATTTCTTGCGATAATTTTCCCTTCTTTGTCAAGCAGGAAGCTTGCGGGGATACCATCAATATAATAAGCCGGAACAACCACTGAATTCCAGTATTTAACATCGCTTACATGGATCCATTCTCCAAGTTTGTCATCCTCTATTCCTTTGAGCCATTGATCTCGTGTACGGTCAAGTGAAACCTGAAATATCTCAAAGCCCTTATCATGATATGTTTTATAATTAGCAACAAGGTTGGGGTTTTCAGTACGGCAGGGTTGGCACCAGGCAGCCCAGAAATCGAGGAGTACTATTTTGCCCCGGGTTGAGGAGAGTTTTATTGTATCTCCTTCAGGAGTTGGAAGTGCTATCTCGGGAGTGAAAGATCCCGGACTCAGCAATTCTTCTCTCTCCCTTCTTTCTTCTATTCGCTGCTTAAGATTTGTTACATGAGTATGTAATGATAAAGCTGCATCTGATTGACTGTATTTATCAAAAATAGCCGAATCAACCATGAAAAAATATTTATAATCTTCCATGGGGTCAAATAGAATATATTGTGGGGATATCTGTTGATATAATACAAGCACACTTGCAAGTGACCCTACATTGTTTCTGACAAATTCAATGGAATAATCTTTTTGTCCTTCAAGTATTTTCTCAGATCTTTCCTTCAGGTCCTTCACTATCTCTGCCATATTGAGGCTGCCAAGACTGTCATTATATATATTGTTAAGCTCTTTTATTTTGTCTAATGTTTCGTCAAGCTTTGTATGAAACTCTTTAATCAATTTTGACCCGTCAGAACCGGTTACTTCATAATTATTTGCAATGTTCTCAAGATCTCCCGTAATTGTTAGTTGTTGTCCGGGTTCAAGTATCAGGGTAATAAGATTTTCCAGGTCTTTTTTTAATATAAAATAATCAGCATTTTTCAGTTCTCCTTTCATTTCAAATTGCCCGGAAGCATCAACCACCACAGAATCAACGATTTCAAGACTCCGGGCTTTTACCAGTTCCAGAATCAGGGTAACACCAGCGGCATTTTCCAGGGTTCCGGAAATCTTATAACCGCTTTTGGAACAAGAGGCGGCAAATAATGCTACAATAAGTAATATTAGAATTTTCTTCATTTTTTCAATTTATAAAGTGATAAAATGTTTTTGAACTTTCGATTTTTCACAAACTGTTTTATTTCCCGGTTTCCGGACATAAAACAGTTTTAGTTAATGCTGCGAAGATAATTAAATTATGTGGTTTTATTCCCCCTGTATTATTTACGTTATTTTGTTTTTTATGCCGCTTTTTTGTATTGAAAGTCAAACTAAATTAACATTCTGATAAAAACAATAATTTGCCTCTTTTTTTGTAATTTTGTGCACATTTTCAAACCATTATGCAGGTATATAAAGAACAAGACAGGTATGATATTAAAAACCCGGTAGTTACAGTGGGTATTTTTGATGGTGTGCACCGTGGACATCAGCATATTCTGAAAACTCTTGCAGAATATAGAGACAGGGTTAAGGGAGAATCTGTGATACTTACTTTCTGGCCTCATCCCAGGATATTTCTGGCTAATGAACAATATTTGTTCAAATTGTTAAATACACTGGAAGAAAAAAAAGGTCTTTTGGAAAAAGCAGGGGTCGACCATCTTATTATTCTACCTTTTACACGCAGGATAAGTAATGAAACTACCTGCGAGTTTATTGAAGAGATTCTGGTAAATAAAATAGGGACAAGGCACCTTTTAGTTGGAGCCGATAACCAGTTCGGAAAGGACAGAACCGGAGATTTCGAAGCGATTAAGTCATGTTCAGACAAATTTGGAATTGGGGTTAACCAGCTTGAATTGAAGATTGCTGAAGAGGAGAAAATAAGTTCAACACGGATCAGGAAAGCTTTATGGAATGGAGATATTTCTTTAGCAAACGACCTGCTTGGATACGATTTTTTATTCAGGGGAAGGATTGTTACAGGTAAAAAAATCGGTAGAAAAATGGGGTTCCCCACTGCAAATATTTTTTCTAATGAAACTTATAAACTAATACCAAAGATAGGGGTTTATGCTGTTGAGGTTCTGTTGGGGAATGACAAATATGGTGGTATGCTGAATATTGGATTTCGTCCTACTGTTAATCATACCGGTGAACCACCTAGTGTGGAAGTGCATATTTTTGATTTTGATAAAGAAATATACGGGCAAAAAGCAACCCTGCTATTCAAAGAGAGGATACGGGATGAGAAAAAATTTGATAATATTGATCTTCTGGTAGAGCAACTCAAACAGGACAAAATAGATGCACTGGAAATACTAAAAAACCTGTGATAGAATAAATTGATTAAATTTGTGTTAAATAAATATATTATATGAAATGGAAAATACAATGGTGGAAAATATGAATTATAAAGTTAAAGATATTTCACTTGCCTACTGGGGCAGGAAAGAGGTTGAAATTGCTGAAAAAGAGATGCCGGGACTGATGGCAATCAAGAAAAAATTTACTGCTACAAAACCATTAAAAGGTGCCAGGATAACAGGATCATTACATATGACAATTCAGACTGCTGTATTGATTGAAACCCTGGTTGAACTTGGAGCTGACGTGCGCTGGGCAAGTTGCAATATTTTTTCAACCCAGGATCATGCCGCGGCTGTAATTGCAAAGGAAGGTATTCCTGTTTTTGCATGGAAAGGCGAAACGCTGGAAGAATACTGGTGGTGCCTTACACAGGCTTTGACTTTTCCAGGGGAAAAAGGTCCTAACCTTATTGTAGATGATGGTGGGGATGGAACCCTTCTTATGCATAAAGGTTACCAGGTTGAAGAAGATCCATCTTTGTTGGATAAGCAACCGGATAATCGCGAGGAGGCAATTATTTTGGCACAACTAAAAAGCATAATGAATGAAGATGCCGGGAGATGGCACAGGAATGTAAAGGAGTTGAGAGGTGTTTCAGAGGAAACAACTACCGGGGTTCATCGTTTGTACCAGATGAAAGAGAATGGAACACTACTGGCGCCTGCAATGAATGTGAACGATTCAGTTACAAAATCTAAATTTGATAATCTTTATGGATGCCGCGAATCACTTGCCGACGGGATTAAAAGAGCTACCGATGTGATGATTGCAGGTAAGGTAGTTATTGTTTGCGGATATGGTGATGTGGGGAAAGGATCCGCCAGGTCGATGCAATCGTACGGTGCCAGGGTGATTATAACTGAAATTGATCCTATCTGTGCATTGCAGGCTGCAATGGAAGGATTTGAAGTAAAAACCGTTGAAGATACACTCGATGAAGGAAATATTTTTGTAACTGCAACAGGGAACCTTGGTGTGATCACTGCTGAACATATGTCAAAAATGAAAGACCAGTCTATTGTCTGTAATATTGGACATTTTGATCATGAGATCCAGATAGAGGAATTGGAAAAATGGCCCGGTATAGTTAAAGAAACAATAAAACCACAGGTAGATAAGTATACTTTCCCCGATGGACACGCCATCTTCATGCTTGCTGAAGGACGCCTGGTAAATCTGGGGTGTGCAACAGGACATCCTTCATTTGTGATGAGTAATTCTTTTTCTAACCAGGTTCTTGCTCAAATTGAACTTTGGAATAAAGATTATGAAATTGATGTTTACCGCTTGCCCAAACATCTTGACGAGGAGGTAGCCAGACTGCACCTGGAACAAATTGGTGTTAATCTTACGAAACTAACTAAGAAGCAGGCAGATTATATTGGTTACCCGGTTAACGGACCATATAAACCTGATCATTATAGGTATTAGGGAAGAAGGGATTAGAGGGAGTAGAGGGAGTAGAAGGAGTAGAAGGAATAGAGGGGATAGAGGGGATAGAGGGAGTAAAGGGAATAGAGGGAATAGAAGGAATAGAGGGAATAGAGGGAGTAAAGGGAATAGAGGGAATAGAGGGACAGCCGACGGATTAGTTATAAACTGATATTGTTACACCGTTGAAGTTAGTATTGTATTGCTTCAGGGGGACTTTTGAAGGTCCCTTTTCGGTGGGGAAAGCAAGACTGGGCAGAACATACTCTGAACCGCATTCTGGACATTCAGCTATAGGAT
>JAUXED010000008.1 GCA_030618105.1 Bacteroidota bacterium
AAATCACAAATGACAAGCACCAAATTGCATAGAAATTACAAATGACAAGCACCAAAATACAAATAAATTACAATATTCAAAGTTCAAAAAAAGAAAACAGAAAGAAGAAAAAACAATATATAGGTTAACTCTATTTTGACTTTTTGTTATTTGTTATTTGGAACTTATTTGTTATTTGTTTTTTGTTATTTGGTGCTTTATTTTCGAAAATGCTTGACTTTATAGACAACCACTAATTATGATGGATTACAAGGCGATGGTTATTATGGATCTGGATGGTACAATTCTTCCGCGTAAAGGGAAGATCGATGAGCGGGATCTTGAGGTAATTGATATGCTGGAGAAGATGAAAGTATGCAGGGTGATAGCAACAGGCAGATCGGTTTTTTCTTTTAAAAGGGCTCTTGGCAATGATTTTCCCATTGATTACCTTATCTTTTCAAGCGGTGCCGGTGTTTTAAACTGGAAAACGAAAGAACTAATTTATAGCCGGAATCTTCAATCAGATGAAACACAAATGATTGTAAAGAAATTGTGGTTTGAGAAACTATCTTTTGCTTTGCATGAACCTATTCCGGACAACCATAAATATTTATATGCTGATATTGATAATACAACCCCTGATTTTTATTACAGGAATGAGCTTTATTCTCAGTATGCAAAACCTTTGGAGAATCCCGAAGCTGAATTTGGTGAAGCATGCCAGTTTCTGATAATATCTAAAAACAATTCCGGCGTTCATGAAAAGGTAAAGAAAATGTTTCCCGGTTATCATGTGGAAAGGACCACTTCACCTTTGGATGGTAAGTCTATATGGACAGAGATCTTTCCCCCCGGGATATCGAAAGGATCAGGTTCCTGGTTCCTTGCAAATAAACTTAATATTCCTCTGTCTAATATCATGGCTTTGGGTAATGATTATAATGATGTTACAATGCTTGACTGGGCTGAAAACAGTTTTATAATATCCAGTTCACCGGATGAGCTGTGTGAGAAGTACGAGGTTGTAGGTGATGGTGAACTTACCGGTCTGTGTGAAGCAATATACCGTTTCAATGAAAAAATGAATATCTGGTGATTTCTATTTTTTTTAATTTTTAATTTTTAATTTTTAATTTCCGATTTTATTGACAGATACAAATTAAGATATCACCCCTGACCCGATCAGCTCTTCTTCATCGTACCATGCAGCAAACTGTCCACGGGCTATTCCTCTTTGAGGTTTTGCGAATACTATATACATACCTTCCTTTTTCATATGAAGAGTTGTTTCCTGCAATGGTTGGCGGTAACGAATTCTAACCAGCATTTTCCGCTTCATACCGGGTTTCATTTCCTGGTCGTTTCTAAGCCAGTGTATTTCGTCTGATTTTACAAATAGTCCTTTGCGGAAGAGACCCGGATGATTTTTACCCATTCCGGCATAAACAATATTTGTATTTGTGTCATTATCAATAACAAAGAGCGGTTCGGTTTTGCCACCAATATTCAACCCTTTCCTTTGTCCGATAGTGAAAAAGTGTGCCCCGTTGTGTTCCCCGATCTTTATTCCGTCATGAGATTTATACAAATACTCTTTGGTAATATCTTCAAGAGAATCAGATTTAATAATGTTGTCGTAATAACCCAATGGAATTTCAATAATGTCTCCCTTTTTTGAAGCAAGTTGTTGTTGTAGAAATACCGGCAGGTCTACTTTACCAACAAAACAGATACCCTGAGAGTCTTTACGGTTTGCAGTTGCCAGGCCAAGTTCCGAAGCAATTTTTCTTACTTCAGGTTTTGTAATACTGCCCAGCGGAAAAATGGCATTTGACAATTGCTTCTGAGATATCTGGCATAAAAAATAGCTCTGGTCTTTATTTTTATCAACACCGGCAAGTAATCTGTATATTGTTTTATTGTTTGATTTGATTTCATCTTTACGGCAGTAATGACCTGTGGCTACCAGTTCTCCGCCAAGTCTTCGCGCTTCCCTGGCAAAAAGATCAAACTTTATCTCTCTGTTGCACAGTACATCAGGATTTGGTGTCCGACCTTCTTTGTATTCATCGAACATATAATCAACCACACGTTCACGGTATTCTTTACTCAAATCGACATGGTGAAATGGAATTCCCAGTTTGTCAGCTACCATTTCAGCAAACATCATGTCATCATCCCAGGGACAGTCACCTTTAAGCACGCCTGTTGTATCATGCCAGTTCTTCATGAATAAAGCTTCCACATCATATCCCTGCTTTTTTAAAAGATATGCTGCAACACTGGAATCAACTCCTCCGGATAACCCAATAAATATTTTTTTCATAATTTTTCTATACCGAAAGTATTTTCTCAATTTCACCCAGTTCTTTGCTTGCAAAAGTAGTATTATTTAAACACTTAAAAGAGGGAATAGAGGGAATAGAGGGAATAGAGGGAATAGAGGGAGTAGAGGGAGTAGAGGGGAAGAATGGAATATTTTCGTACTTTTAGTTTTTATTGTTTTGTTTCTTTGCTTTATGTCAAAACTAACAGTATATAGTGCTTCGGCGGGTTCAGGAAAAACTTTTATCCTGGCTGTTGAATATATAAAATTACTTTTCAAATCAAGACATGAGTACAGGCACATCCTTGCTGTAACATTTACTAATAAAGCTACTGCCGAAATGAAAGCAAGGATAATCCGGGAGTTGAATAACCTTGCCATTAATGAACCATCACCGGCAACGGATAGATTAATGAAGGAGATTGATTTGCCACCTGAACAGATTATCAGGGAAGCGGAGGTGATAAGAGACTACCTGCTACATGATTATTCAAGATTTTCGGTTGGAACAATTGACAATTTTTTTCAACGGATTCTAACTTCTTTTGCCAGGGAAACAGGTTTGCAATTTGGATTTAACCTCGAGCTTGATAATAAAAGGATACTTGAACAAGCTGTTGATAACCTGATGGATAATCTGGATGGAAAGTCTAAATTAACTGATTGGCTGATCAGATTTGCGGAAAATAGAGTTGAAGAAGGCAAGAACTGGAATTTCAGGGATAGCCTGATTGATCTGGGTAAGGAAATTTTTTCAGAAAACTACCAGGGTGTTGATGATAAATATATACAGGATGGGTCTGACTCTTTTTTGAATAAACTGAATGAATATCAGAATAGCTTGCATAAGATCATCCGCTTATTTGAAAATGCTGTAGAGAAATTTGGAAATGAAGGTTTGGACATAATTAGTGAACATGGATTGGAAATAGAAGATTTCAAGCATGGAAGTTCGAGTGTTCCACGTTATTTTTGGTATCTGGCTGAAAGAGACAGGAAGAAATTCACTCCTCGTCAACGTGATATAAATGCTATTGATAATCCGGATGGATGGGTAAAAGATACATCTGAAAAAAAGAATGAAATTATAGCTGCAGTAGATGGTGGTTTAAATGAGGTTTTAAAGCGGGCAATTGAATTCTATAATAAAAATTTCAGGGAATATTTTACAGCAGTAAGTATAAATAATAATCTGTTCTCCTTCGGAATTCTTGCAGATATTGAACAGCAAATCAGGGAGATTACACATAATGATAATCTTTTCCTTTTATCTGACGTCCCCGGGTTTCTTAATAAGATCATTAATGGGAATGAAGCTCCGTTTATTTATGAAAAGACAGGCAATCACTTTAAATATTTCATGATTGATGAATTTCAGGACACATCAACAATCCAGTGGGAAAATTTCAAACCGTTGATAATCAACAGTATTTCAGAGGGATATAAAAATATGGTTGTTGGAGATATAAAGCAGTCAATATATCGTTGGAGAAACAGTGACTGGAATATTCTTGCTTCCCTTATTGCAGGAAATCAAAATGTTTTTGATGTGGATAAAAGGTCTTTAAAGGAAAACTGGAGGAGCAAACGAAATATTGTTGATTTTAATAACAGACTGTTTGAGGCAGCAAAGAAGCTGCTGGATGATCTTTTTGTAAGCGGTCTCCAGGAGAATGGTGAAAGGAATCAGAATATAAAAGGTTTGGGTATTGATACCACGATATCCGGTGTTTTTAGTGATCATATCCAGGTACTACCCGGCGGTGAAGATAGAAAAGGGGGATATATTGAAATTTCTTTTATTGATCCGGGAAAGGAGAAATGGGAAAGTAAAGTACTGGAAAAATTACCTGTTCTGGTTAATGACTTGCTTGATAAAGGATTGAGACCTGGTGAAATTGCAATACTTGTCAGGAAAAAGGATCAGGCTGTTAAGGTTATGGAAAGTCTGCTTAGTTATATGAATAATGACAAGGAACATAGGAAAACATATAACCTGATTTCAGACGATTCCCTGTTTATCAGGAATTCAGGAGCTGTTAAATTTTTACTGGGAATGCTTCGGTATTTTCTGAATCCTGATGATGACATAAATAACTCATGGTTATTATATTATCTTAATAAAAAGGATAAACTTACCCGGAAGGATGATGGAGAAAGTGAATTATTTGAGGAAAATGATCGCAGTGCCAGGCTGATATCCATTTTACCGGTTGAATTTAGAGAAACCCTGTATAATTTAAAGAATCTCCCTTTATTTGAACTGACCGAAAACCTTATCAGAATTTTTAAGCTGAACACAATAGAAGATGAAATCCCGTTTATTCAGGCTTTTCAGGATCTGGTTATTGAATATTCAAAAACAGAATTTTCAGGGATCATGCAATTTATGGAATTGTGGGAACAAACAGGAATAGAAAAGAGCATACAGTTATCTGAAAAACTGGATGCGGTACGTGTTATTACTTTACATAAAGCTAAAGGCTTGCAATTCAGATCAGTAATAATACCTTTCTGTAATTGGAAAATTGATCATGAAATAAACCCAATGATATGGTGTGAACCAAAAACTGCTCCATTTAATAAGCTTGACCGGATTCCGGTAAAGTATGTAAAGAATTTAGCATTAACAGAATTTGATCAGGATTATTTCCGGGAAAAATTTTATACGTTTATTGATAACCTTAATTTGTTGTATGTTGCTTTTACCAGAGCTATGGACAGCTTATTTGTAATGTGTCCTCCACCACCTGTAAAGTCCGGGGGGCTAACTAATATGGGACACCTGGTAAGAGAGGCGATCAATTATTGTGCTGAGGCTTCAAATACCGAAATGAAAAATCAGGGAATAGATTTTTCAAAATTCAGGGATACCGAAAAGGAGGTTTTTCAAATAGGCATTAATGAAATATCAAAAGATCTTCCTGTGAAGATTGGTTTGGGGGAAATGGCAGTAAAAACTTATCCATCCAACAAATACTCTGCGAAACTGCGATTTAATCTTCAGGCGGATGACTATTTTGAACCTGCTGCAATAGGTGAAAGGTCAAAAGTAAACTATGGAAAGATAATGCATGAAATATTTGAAAATATAACAACTTTAAAGGATATAGAATCATCGTTGAAAAAATTGGTTTATGCCGGGAAAATCTCGAATGATGAAACAGCTGCAATCAGGAATAATATTTTCAAAAAACTGGAAAATGAACAAGTAAAGGATTGGTTCAGTGATAAATGGAAAGTGAAAGCAGAAGCTGATATTTTATTGAAGGATGGAAAGATAAAACGTCCTGACAGGGTGATTTATAATAATGAAAAAACAGTGGTTATTGACTATAAGTTCGGAGAGATCAAGGAATCAAAACACCGGTCACAGATAAGGCAGTATATGAATTATTTGTCAGAAATGGGATACAAACGTATTGAGGGATATCTGTGGTATGTTGAGATGGATGAAGTTATTAAGGTATAGGAGCGAAGAGCAAAGAGCGAAGAGCAAAGAGGAGAGGGGGCGAAGAGGAGAAAAGGAGAAGAGGAGAAGGTGAGAAGAGGAGAAGAGTTTTTGAGAAAATGTTTGTAGAGACAAGGCACGCCTTGTCTGGAGATTGTTTAATTAGGTAAGCCAAATTAACCTATTTTTAAATTATTTATGAGCAAAAAGGTTTATAGCTGGGGACATGATAGAAGATTTAATGCTTACCCGAACTATTTTAGGAAAATATTTGGAGAAAGAGTTCAGAAAGTGAGTATTGATGCCGGTTTTACATGTCCTAACAGGGATGGCTTAATTGCAAAGGGTGGTTGTACCTATTGTAACAATAATGCTTTTAATCCATCTTATTGCAAGCCTGAAAATACTGTAAGTGAGCAGATTAAGCAGGGTATTGAATTTCATAAGGTGCGATATCGAAAAGCTACAAAATATCTTGCATACTTTCAGGCTTATTCCAATACATACGCTCCATTGGAGGTCTTAAAGAAGATATACCGGGAAGCTTTGGAATTTCCCGGAGTGGTTGGATTGGTTATTGGAACCCGTCCTGATTGTGTGGATGATGAAAAACTGGATTATTTGAGTAAACTGGCAGAAAAATATTATGTGATCATTGAATATGGCGTTGAATCGGTTTATAATTCAACTCTTCAACGGGTTAACAGGGGACATACGTATGAACAAAGTGTTGAGTCTATTGAAAAAACTGCCAGGAAAGGTATTCGTGTCGGGGCTCATTTTATTTTTGGTCTGCCGGGCGAGAGCAGGAAACAAATGCTCGATGAAGCTGGTATCATTTCCGGTCTGCCTTTGAACAATGTAAAATTTCATCAATTGCAAATTGTTAAGGATACAGCTATGTCATTGGAATACAGGGAACATCCTGAACGATTTGAATTGTTTACGTGGGAAGAATATCTTGATTTTATTGTAAGTTTTGTTGAAAGACTCAATCCGGCATTTGTTGTTGAAAGGATCACCGGTGAAGCACCGCCCGGATATCTGACTGGTCCCCGGTGGAATATGAAACGAACAGATCAGATACTTAATTTTTTTGAACAAAAACTGGAAGAAATGGATACATGGCAAGGACGAAGAAGTATGTAGTAGGTAGTAGGAAGTAAGTAGTAGAAGAGGTGACTCGTAACCCGTAACACTATTGAAAAAACCCAGTAACCAGTACCCAGAACCTGATTTTTAACCTTGCGTTAATACTTTAATATATTGAAGAACAATTTCTTATACCAGATTGCAAAAAAGGTTTATGAACGTCATTATGAAGAGCTTGGTGACGTATGCGTAGTTTTTCCAAATAAAAGAGCGGGTTTGTTTTTTAGCCGTTATCTCAGTGAAATTACGGAAAAACCGGTCTGGTCTCCTGTTTTTATGACAATCAGAGAGTTAATGCAGGAATTTTCCGGTCTTCAGCTAGCCGATCCGCTGTATTTGATTTTTGAACTTTACAAAATCTTCCGGCAGGAAAAAAAATCAGAGGAGAGTTTTGATGAATTTTACCACTGGGGAGAAATGCTTCTCAGTGATTTTGATGAAGTGGATAAATACCTTGTTTCGGCAAAAGAACTGTTCCGGAATCTTAGTGATTTAAAGAAAATTGAAGACCGGTTTTCTACTCTTGATGATGAGCAAATTGAAGTCATTAAACAGTTCTGGAAATGGTTTGACCCTGAAAAAAGATCTGAGCATCAGGAAGAATTTGTCAACTTGTGGGAGGTGTTGTATAAGATATATTCCGGGTTTAAAAATACGATCAGTAATGAGGGACTTGCATATGAGGGAATGCTTTACAGGCAGGTAGCGGAGAAAATACAAAAAAAGCAGAACCTGGAATTGAAGTATTCATCATATATAATTGTCGGGTTTAATGCCTTGAGTAAAGCTGAAGACAGGTTATTTGAATATTTGAGAGATAGTGGAAAAGCTGAATTCTATTGGGATTGGGACAAGTATTATTTAGATAAAGGGAAGGAGTTCCGGGAGGCAGGTTTTTTTATTTCAAAGAACAGAAAAAAACATCCTTCTGCAGAATTGGATCTTACTTTCAATTATATGCTGGATAAGAGTAAAAAAATTGAATTTATAGGCGTACCCTCAGAAATTGGTCAGGCAAAAATTCTGGAACAGGTTTTCAGGGAATCATACGGGAAAATCGAAAACCTTGATCATAAAACTGCAGTTGTTCTTCCGGATGAACATCTTTTAATGCCGGTAATATACTCCCTGCCTGAAGAAATAAGTAATGTTAATATTACTATGGGATATCCCGTTAAAAACACTCCTGTATACGGATTAGTGTGTAATTTGATTGAACTACAGCGATCACTCAGGAATAAATCCGGCAGGAATCCGGTTTTTTATTTCAAACATATTCTTCCTATACTATATAGTCATTATGTTCAGAATGTTGCAGGTGAAGAAGCAAAAACAATTGAACAGAATATCAATTCAAAAAACATTATATACTGGTCTCCCGGAAAAGAGGTTAAAAACCGGTTGTTACGAATAATATTTACTGCTGTAGAAAAGGTTGAGGATATATCATCGTATCTGCTTGAGATACTGGAATATTTCCATAAACAGGATCCTGATGAAGAAAAGGAAAAACCGGACTTTTCAACATTAGAAAGGGAGTATATTTATAATGTTTATACATCAATAAAGCGGCTTGACGATGTAATTAAGTCAGCCAAAGGAATAAGATTATCCCTTGATATTTATTATCGGTTACTTAACAGGTATATGCGTGATATGAAGATCCCATTTAGTGGAGAACCTTTAAGTGGTTTACAGATAATGGGTATTCTGGAAACAAGGACTTTAGATTTTGAAAATGTGGTTATTCTTTCAATGAACGAAGGTACATTCCCCAGGTCCCGGCCCCGTTATTCATTTATTCCATTTAACCTCAGAAAGGGATTTGATCTTCCAACCATCGAACATCAGGATTCTATTTATGCATATTATTTTTACCGGTTGATTCAAAGGGCCCGGAACATATCCTTGATTTATGATACAAGTTCGGGAGGTCTAAAAACCGGAGAGATGAGCAGGTTCCTTACTCAAATGAAGTATGATAAGGAGGTTAAAGTAACAGAAAGGATACTTGGTTATAAAATTAATATCGATGTAAATGATCCAATCCGGATTTTCAAGAATAAAAAAACTTTGCAGGTATTATCAGAGTATATAGTTAAGGATAATAAGGAGAAGAGATACCTTTCTCCAAGTGCACTGAATATGTATCTGGATTGTTCATTGAAATTTTATTTTAAACATGTTGCACGACTTAAAGAGCCGGATGAAGTGATTGAAGAGATAGATCCAATGATATTTGGAAACCTTTTGCACCATTCGGTTAACCTTCTTTACAAGCCATATGAAGGTAAAGCTGTTGATTTGCCGGTTATTAACGAATTAATAAATGATCGTAATAAAATAAGGGATTATGTAAACCAATCCTTTAAAGAGATCTGGTTTAAGAATGATAAAAAAAAGATGGATAACCTTGAAATTTCCGGAAAAAGTATGGTTATCCGTGATGTTTTATTAAAATATGTAGTGTCATTGTTGGAAACCGATCTTAAATATGTTCCATTCCGGATTATTGAGTTGGAGAAATACCACTGGTTAGATATTCCTGTCTCCATTGATGGTATGCCTGAAAAAGTGAGGGTAGGGGGAAGGGTTGACAGAATTGATATGGTTGACGGGATAATCAGGGTGATTGACTATAAAACCGGTGCAACCGGTAATACAATTAAAATGATCAGCGATCTGTTTGTTTCAGGAAATAAGAACAGGGAAAGAGCGGTTTTCCAAACTTTTCTGTATGCCTTAATGCTGAAAATGAAGGAATCAGATACACCGGTTATTCCCGGGATTTACTCTGTAAGAGATATTCACAATAAAAATTTTGATTACCGGATTTTTATTAAGGATAGAAATAAAACTTCATCTCCGGTTTTGGATATATCTGACTATGGTATGGCTTTTACGGATTTGTTAAAAAATGTAATTGAGGAAATTTACGACATCACTATTCCATTTCAGCAAGTGGATGATCCGGAAATTTGTAAATATTGTCCTTATAAACAATTGTGCAGCAGGGATAAATAAGAAGTCGGCAGTCGGTAGTCGGCAATCAACAAAAAAAACTCCTAACGCGAAACACGAAACTCGTAACACGTAACACGAAACAATTTAATCATTTTATCATTTCAAACATAAAGTACTTAATAATTACAATTGGTATATTTTTTTATTAATTTGCGAAGCCATGTTCATATTTTTGTTAAACAGCCTTTTTTATAGCATATGACTTTTCAGTATACAAATTATAAGGTTGAGGTAAAGAATCTTAAATATATAACAGATAATGGCAAGGTTTTTCCCAGGACTGCCATTGTTACTTTACTGGATAATAATAACCAATCGGTTGCAGTTGAACTATTCGGATATCTTGAAACGGAGAAGCTGTATAAGATGATTGATAAAAATGAGGATCTTAACCTGGATCATTGCCTGGTTAGGAATTTCTCTCTTTCGGTTTATCGCAGTGAACGCGGAATTGATAAAAAAGAATACGTTAAGCTTAACGGGTTTAGGGCGTCCAATTCATTCTTCGAATCAAAATTTGGTACAGATTTTTCCTTTTCTGAATTCGATGAAGGAGATTTATCTTTTGAAGGCACTCATTTTGTAAAGGGTGATGTTTCATTCAATTCTACAAAGTTTGGTGACGGAGAGGTGAATTTTTCCAATACTTTATTTCATAATGGTAATATTGACTTTACCAATGCAATATTTGGTTCAGGAGATTTTATTTTTAAAAATTCTGTAATTCATGATGGTAAAATAGATTTTCAGTATACTGATTTTGGTCAGGGATTGGTCTCGTTCGCCAATACTGAATTTTACAGTAATAAGGTCTCTTTTATAAATACGAACTTCAATGATGGTGAGGTAATTTTTAAAGTTGCCCGGTTCAAAGGTGGAAGTATTGATTTCCATTTTTCAAAGTTTGGAAAGGGAAACATATCTTTTGAGCGCACTGAATTTGGAGACAGTAATGTTGATTTCAGGACCGTAGAGTTTAATGAAGGAAGAATAAATTTTAACCGTTCTGTTTTTGGTAATGGTAATGTAAGTTTTGAAGGCAGCCAGATTAGGAAAGGAAAGTTTAGCTTTAAAAAGGCAAAGTTTGGTAAGGGGAATTTGAATTTTGAACTTGCTGAATATGATAATTGTGAACTGACTTTTGAAAATACCGATTTTGATGAGGGGGATATTTCCTTTCATAATTCCAGGTTTAAAAGGCTGTCAATGAAATCTTGTCATCTCGATCATTATCTTGATTTGAGAGTTGCGAAGTGCGATGTTATGGATCTTTCAGATACCATAGTGCGAGATATAATTGATCTTCAGCCATATGATTTTGATATTGATATAAGATTGCTTGATCTTACCGGTATGCGATTGTTGGGTAGGATCAATATTGACTGGCATAGTAACAGGGTTGAAAAAATGATAAAAGAGCAGAAGGAATCGACCTGTCGCCAGTTAGCCGAGCAGTTCAGAATGTTGAAAGAGAATTTTTATTTGACAGGTAAGTATAGTGATGAAGACCATTCCTATATCCAGTTTAAGCGGCATGAAGCAAAAGCCGATCTGCATGAGAGTCTGAAAAAAAATCCTATAAATGCTATATGGCATTATCCTGCAAGAGCTTTTCAATGGCTGGTTTTTGATCAGGTTGGATTATATGCCACTAATCCGCTTAGGGTATTGTTCAGTATGGTAGTTAGCTATTTATTTTTCTCATTTACTTATGTTGTATTGCAATTTTTCACTACTTCCAGTATAAACTCATCAGTAGGTGATCCCGATCATTTATCAACTGTACAGGTAGCGCTTTATCACAGCGCTATTACTTTTCTGACAATTGGATATGGAGATTATTATCCCTCTGGTGCAATACGGTGGGTATCAGGATTAGAAGGATTTGTCGGATTGTTCCTGATGTCTTACTTTACAGTTGCTTTCGTGAGGAAGATACTAAGGTAAAAGGTCCGGTCTTATCTTTTTTGTACGGTCATACGATTGTTTTAACCTCCACTTTTCAACCTTTTCAGCATGACCTGATAATAAAACATCCGGGACTTTCCATCCTTTAAAATTTGCGGGGCGGGTATAGACAGGTGGTGCAAGCAGGTTATCCTGAAAAGAATCGGTAAGGGCAGATGTTTCATCCGAAAGAACTCCCGGAAGTAGCCTTACTATCGCATCAGTGATAACAGCACCGGCAAGCTCCCCTCCGGACAATACAAAGTCTCCAATTGAAAGTTCCATTGTAATCAGATGGTCCCGTACCCTCTGGTCAACCCCTTTGTAATGTCCTGTCAGGATTATTAAATTGTTTTTGAGTGATAAGTTGTTTGCTGTTTTTTGTGTAAACCTCTCTGAATCAGGCGAAGTATATATAATCTCATCATATTTTCGTTCGCCGGTTAACTTTTCAATAACATTGAAAATGGGTTCGATGGACATTACCATCCCGGCACCCCCACCAAACGCGTAATCATCTACGCTTTTATATTTGTCTTTTGTATAATCCCGTAGATTATGAACCAGAATCTCAACAATTTGTTTTTCCCTTGCTCTCTGAATAATTGAATGCCCCAGCGGGCTTTCCAAAAGATCGGGAACGGCTGTAATTATATCTATTCGCATTTGTTCCATTTTTAACAAAAGTACAAACTTATTTGAAGAAAGGCTAAAGATGAGGCTAAGGCTAAGGCTAAGGCTGAGGATAAGAGAAGACTACATTCCAAAAATAAGACAAAGAACACCTGTAACTTACTTATTGCTTTGCGAAGCTGCACCTTCACAGAGTGCCATTATGGCATGTGTATTTTCGAAAAGCTGCCAATATGGCATTGCGATTAACTATTAACTGATAAACTGTCCTGAAAAACGAAACGGCATTGGTTTTGGAGATATTGTTATCGAATAGAGTTTGAAACAAAAATTATTAACAAAAATTTAATAAAATGACACTTGTAAAATTTAATGATTGGAACAACCAGGCAGTTGCAAATAACTATTTTTCTTTCTCAGACCTGATTAGTGATTTCTTTGGAAACGAAGGTTATTGTGATGATTATAAGGCTATTCCGGAAGCTAATATTTCTGAAGATGAGAATAAATATCAAATTGAACTGGCTGTACCCGGACTTGAGAAAAAGGATATCAATGTGGAAATTGATAAAGATATATTGAAAATCCGTCATGAGAGTTCGGAAAAGAAAGAGAATGAAAACCACAGGTATTCCCGCAGGGAATTCCGGTATAATGGATTTACACGGACTTTTATCATCCCCGAAAGTGTTGATGACAGTAAGATGAAAGCAAAATATGAAAATGGAATTCTTATGCTTGAATTGCCAAAGAAGCAAAAGTCGGAAGTAGAACAAAAACGTGAGATAAGGATTTCATAAATCTTTCGGACATATCTATTAATGATACCACTTACCTTGTTTCGGCAAGTGGTTTTTTTTATGTAAGAAATCTATATTCCAAAATAAAAGGAAAAACTTTGAGTATTCGAAGTGAATTGTATATTTTCGTAGCTTTGTATTAATTGTTATTCTGTGTCCTGTTGGATGAATAGTAATAGATACTATCAGTAAAAGAGATATTGATGGACAACAATGAAGAAAAAAGCTCTGTTCGTGAAGAACAATTCGGGGAAGAGAAAAATAACCCTGAAAATACAGTAAAGAAGGAAGAAACTTCTGATCAGCTTAATGATTCTCAAATAGGGGAAGATCCTGATGGTGAATTTGTAAATTCTTCTGAAACAACAGTTGAAAAAACTGATTCGGAAAAAAATGCCACTGATAGTTCCTTACTGGAAAAATCAAATGATGCCTGCCTGCCTGCCGGACAGGCTGGCCTGCCGGCAAGGAAGGGAAACGATTCGAAACAGATAGAATCTGATGTAGATTCTGAAAAAGCAGAGGAAAAGGAACCAACAAAAGCAAAGGAAGACACTGATGAAATAGCAGAGGGGGAAGCAAAAAAGGAAGAAGAAGATTCAGTAAAGGCAGAGGAAAAGGAAGCAACAAAGACAGAGGAAAAACCTGATGAAGCAGAGGAAAAGGAGGTTGAGGAAATATTGGTAAGATCAGTTGATTATTCAACTTTTGGAAAGGAACAATTAGTTAACAGATTGACACTTTTGATTGAAGAGAGACCTGTAAACGAGATCAGAAATGATATTGACCATATAAAAATTAATTTTTACAAGAAGCACAGAAGTGAACTGGAACAGAAGAAAAAACAATTCCTCAAAGAGGGTGGTGAATTAAAAGATTTTATGACCGGGGATGATCCTCTTGAATTAAATTTAAAAAGTCTTCTGCAAAAGTTCAGAAAGAAAAAAACTGAATATATTAAAACCCTTGAGGCTGATAAGCAGGAGAACCTTAAGGAAAAGTATAAAATTATTGATGAAATAAAAGATCTTGTTAACCGTGAGGAGTCACTTCATAAAACTTTTCAGGAATTCCGTGATCTTCAGAATCGCTGGAAAGCTGTTGGTATGGTGCCCCAACAAAATCTAAAGGATCTATGGGAAACTTACCACCATCATGGTGAAAAGTTTTATGATTATGTAAAAATCAATAAAGAACTGCGAGATCTTGATTTAAAAAAGAATCTGGAAGCGAAGATTAAACTTTGTGAAAAAGCAGAAGAAATAATATCGGAATCCAATATTGTCACTTCTTATGAGGCACTTCAGAAATATCATGACCTGTGGAGAGAAATAGGTCCTGTTCCACGTGAGAATAAGACAGAATTATGGGAAAGATTCAAGGAAATAACTTCAAAGATTAACAAGAAACATCATCAGTATTACCAGGATATTAAAGATCAGCAAAAGAAGAATCTGGAAGACAAAACGAAACTATGTGAACAGGTAGAAGAAATTAACAAGCAATGTGATATCAAATCTCCCAGAAACTGGGAGAAAACAGCTAATGAGATAAAAAAACTTCAGAAGGTTTGGCGTACAATTGGTTTTGCTCCGCGTAAACATAATAATAAAATATACAAGAGGTTCAGGGAAGCTTGTGACGCTTTTTTCCTGGCAAAGCGGAATTTTTATACTGAACATAAAGAGGTTCAGAATAATAACCTTAAATTAAAAGTAGAATTGGCTGTTCAGGCAGAAGATTTGCAGGTTAGTGAAGAATGGAAACAAACAACAGATGCATTGATCAAACTACAAAGACAGTGGAAAGAGATAGGTCCGGTTCCAAGAAAAAATTCAGAGAAAATATGGAAACGTTTCAGAGCTGCATGTGATAAGTTTTTTGAAAGGAAATCAGGATATTATTCCAACAGGGATGAAGTATTTAAAGATAATTTGAAACTGAAAAATGAGCTGATTGAAGAAATTGAGAAATATATACCTATTGACAATGCAGAAGGGAACTTTATCAAAATCCAGGATTTTCAACATCGCTGGACAGAAATCGGATTTGTGCCTTTCAAACAAAAGGATGAGATTATTAACAGGTATAAGAGTGTAATTAATAAGCAGTTTGACAAGTTAGATGTTGACGAGTTCAGAAAGAATAAACTTAAATATAAGAATAAGCTGGAGCAATTACGTGAGAGTCCGAAGGGAAGTATCAAGGCTAAAAACGACAGGGAGAAATTTTACAACAAGATTAAAAAACTGGAAAGCGATGTTGTTCTTTGGGAAAATAATAAAGGCTTTTTTGCAAAATCAGATAATGCCGAATCTTTGATCCGGGAAGTGGATGAGAAAATTGATCAGGCAAAAGAGAATATCATCCTCCTGGAAGAAAAAATAAAAATGATTGATCAGATTGATCTGAATGGATAGTGCCGGTAAGGGTATTTATAAATATAACCTCTAATAAATTATAGTTTGTCTTCTACAACTAAATATATTTTTGTAACTGGTGGGGTTACTTCTTCCCTGGGAAAAGGAATCATATCGTCATCTCTTGCCAAATTATTGCAGGCACGTGGATATTCTGTCACTATACAAAAACTTGATCCCTATATTAATGTCGATCCGGGTACTCTGAACCCATACGAACATGGTGAATGTTATGTAACTGTTGATGGCGCTGAAACTGATCTCGATCTGGGTCACTATGAGCGATTCCTTAACAAACCTACTTACCAGGATAATAACGTTACTACCGGAATGGTTTACCAATCGGTTATCAATAAAGAACGAAAGGGTGATTACCTGGGTAAGACAGTGCAAATTATTCCGCATATTACCGATGAAATAAAATTCAGGATTAAGAAAGTTGCAAAAAAAACAAAGTATGATGTTGTTATTACTGAAATAGGAGGTACTGTTGGAGACATAGAGTCACTTCCATATATCGAATCGGTAAGACAACTTAAATGGGAATTGGGTCGGTCAAATAGTTTAGTAATACACCTCACTCTGGTTCCTTATCTTTCTGCATCGGGAGAACTTAAAACAAAACCAACTCAACACTCAGTAAAAGTTTTACTGGAAACAGGTATTCAACCTGATATCCTGGTATTGCGAACCGAGAGAAAACTCTCTGATGATATAAGGAATAAAGTAGCCCTGTTTTGTAATGTTGATCGTGATTCTGTTATTGAATCAATTGATGTTTCCACAATATATAAGGTTCCAATTCTCATGCTTCGTGAGAAACTGGATATAATAGTATTAAAGAAACTTGACCTCGTTATTAATAAAGAACCCGGACTTAGAAAATGGAAAACTTTCCTTAATAAGCTGAATAACCCCAAACATCATATCAAAATTGGACTGGTGGGTAAATATGTTGAGTTACCGGATGCATATAAATCTATATCAGAATCGTTTATTCATGCAGGTGCCAGTAATGATTGTCATGTCGAAGTTGATCTTATTCAGTCTGAAACACTTCATATAAGAAACAATAAAAGGAAACTTTCAGATTTTGATGGAATACTGGTTGCCCCCGGATTCGGACATCGTGGTATTGAAGGGAAAATTCTTGCTGCCAGATTTGCCAGAGAAAATAATATACCTTTCCTTGGTATATGCCTGGGTATGCAATGTGCTGTAATAGAATTCGCCAGAAATAAATTAGGGTTCGAAGGAGCAAACTCTTCCGAAATGGATCCTGAAACAAAATTTCCGGTTATTGATTTAATGGAAGAGCAGAAGAAAGTAACCCGGAAGGGTGGAACCATGCGGCTTGGTGCATATGATTGTGTGCTTGATATAAGTTCTCTGACATATATGGCATATAAAAGGAAAAATATTTCAGAACGCCATCGTCACAGGTACGAATTTAATAATAAATATCTAAAAGATTTTGAAAAGGCAGGTATGCAAGGAGTGGGGATCAATCCCTGTTCAGGACTTGTTGAAATAATGGAAATTCCTGAACACAGATGGTTTGTCGGGGTTCAGTTCCACCCTGAATACAGCTCTACTGTAGTTAAACCACATCCGCTTTTTGTGGATTTTGTCAAAGCAGCCATTAAGTATCATATGGAAGAAGAAAAAAGTCAAAAGTCGAAGGGTCAAAAGGTCGAAGAGAGAAGAGTGAAGAAGTAAGTAGAAAGTAGTAAATAGTATGTAGGAAAGATGAAGAAAAATGAGGAAATGATAAAATGATAAAATGAGGAAATGAGAAAAAGGGGCATGAACTCGTAACTCGTAACTCGTAACCCGTAACTCGTAACACTTTGAAAGAATGTAAAATTTTAAAGTTTAATCATTTTAGTCATTTTGAATTTTAGTCATTTCAAACTTAAGGCACTGAATAGTTACGAAAATATTAATTGAAATCAATAAATAGGAATGGATAAAAACTCAATAATCGGAATAATCCTGATAGCAACTATCTTTATTCTTTTTGGCTGGTTTAATACCCAAAAGACCAGGAAAGCTTATGAAGATGAAATTAGCGTGGCTGATTCATTATTCGATGCCAGGAATTACGAAGCTGCAAGGTTGGCTTATAGAAAGGTACTTACTTACAAAGTAAATGAGGAATATGTGTTTGAAAGAATAGACAGAATTAATTCTATAATAATCCCTGATACAGTAAGTATTGATCCTGCCACAACAAATGAAATTAAACCTGAAGAAACTATAAGGCAGATGGCGGAATCGGTTGAGAAGACAGTTGTCTATTCAGATGAGGAGGCACAAAATATGTATGGAGCTTTTTCATCAAGCGCCTCAGGTGAGAATAGTTTTATAACTCTTGAGAATGACAAAGTTAAAGTAGAATTGTCAACTTTAGGAGGGCGTGTATATTCGGCAGAGATAAAGAATTATCAAACACACGATTCATTGCCATTAATACTTTTTGACGGTGATTCAACCGAATTTGGATTACGGTTCTTTACAATTGACAATAAGCCAATTGAGACTAAGATGTTCTATTTTAAACCGGTGAAAGAAAGAACCGGTTTTGATGCATCAGGTTCAAAGCAATCTGTTCCTCTTCGTTTGGAAGTTGGTGAAGGCATGTATATTGAATTCTTGTATACACTCGAACCGGGGAGCTATATGGTTGATCTTGATATTACTTTGTATGGAATGGATGAGATAATTGCAGCCAATTTGAACAGCCTCGATTTAAATTGGGAAATTTTTATGCCACAACAGGAAAAAGGCAGGCAGAATGAAAATAATTATAGTTCCCTGAAATATAAATTCTTTGAAGGTGAAGTTTCAGGATCTCGAATGAGATCAAGCAAAGATGTTGAAGAGGAAGATATTCCTACAAAAATCAAATGGGTTGGCTTTAAAGATCAATTTTTCTCGTCTGTTATTATTGCTGATAAATTTTTTACTAATGGTTATATGCGTTCAGAACAGCTTGACTCCGAAAAATACTTTCGGAATATGCGTACAGAACTTGGTATTCCATATGAAGGTAAAAGTGAGGAAATAGTTAATTTAAGTTTTTATTTCGGTCCTAATCATTTCCAGACTTTGAAAAAGTACGGAATGGAACTAAAAGAACTGGTTTACCTTGGGAAAAGTATTATCCGCTTTATTAACCAGTATGTGATTATTGCTCTTTTTAACTGGCTGAATAATTTTATTGGGAATTATGGTCTTATTATTCTTATTCTCACCGTAATTATCAAGATGGGGCTTTTCCCTCTTACCTTCAAATCTTATATGTCGCAGGCTAAAATGAGGGTGCTTAAACCTCAGGTTGATGAGATTAATGCAAAGTTTCCCAAGAAAGAGGATGCTATGAAAAAGCAGCAGGCTGTGATGGCTCTCTACAAAAAAGCAGGTGCCAGTCCAATGGGTGGTTGTCTGCCCATGTTGGTTCAGATGCCTGTTCTTTTTGCTATGTTCCGCTTTTTCCCGTCTTCAATTGAATTGCGGCAGGAGGGTTTCTTATGGGCGCACGACCTTTCAACTTACGATTCAATTCTTAACCTCCCCTTTGAAATACCAATGTATGGTGATCATGTAAGTCTTTTTACCCTGTTGATGACTGTTTCAACTATCATAACAATGAAAATCAATAGTCCCGCTACAGAATCAACACAAATGCCCGGGATGAAAGGAATGATGTATATAATGCCTGTTATGTTTATGCTGATATTGAATAATTTCTCTGCCGGATTGACTTATTATTATTTCCTGGCTAACATTATAACTTTCGGGCAGAATTTGATAACAAAGCGATTTGTGGATGAAGAAGCAATATTAAAAAAGCTGGCTGAGAATAAGAAGAAGCCTGCTCAAAAATCAAAATGGCAGAAAAGACTTGAAGAAGCAGCTAAATCAAAGGGTAGGGGAAAAAAATAAAAATTACAAAGTAAAAATTAAAAATTAAAAAGCCATTGAAAAACTGCCACATGATGTATGCAGAGAAGATCTTCCGGTTGAAATTATAGGATGGATAGATAAGTAAACTAGAAACTTAATTTCTTTTCAATATCCTGTATTTGTAATCTGAATTGTTTATCAGTATCAATAAGGTTATTTACAGTTTTACAGGCATGTAAAACAGTTGCATGGTCTTTCCCTCCAATTTGGGTTCCAATAGTGGCAAGTGAAGATTTAGTAAGACTTTTAGAAAAGAACATTGCTACCTGGCGTGCTTGTACAATCTCCCTTTTCCTGGTTTTACTCTGTATCAGGTTAAGGGGAATATTATAATAGTCGCAAACAATCTTTTGTATGTAATCAATTGATATCTCACGTCGTGAATTCTTGATCAATTTATCAATCATCTCTTTAGCCAGGTTGATAGTGATTTCCTTCTTGTTCAGAGTTGATTGTGCGAGTAATGAAATAAGTGCTCCTTCTAATTCGCGGACATTATTTGTTATATGTGTAGCAACGTATTCCAGTATTTCATCATCAAGATCTATCCCGTCATTATATGCTTTCTTTTTTAGTATTTCTATTCGTGTATCAAAACCTGGTGACTGAAGATCGGCAGACAGTCCCCATTTGAATCTTGATAATAATCTTTGTTCCAGTCCCTGAAGCTCAACGGGTGGTTTGTCTGATGTTAGTATCAGTTGTTTGCCGCTTTGGTGTAGATGATTAAAGATGTGGAAAAATGTGTCCTGTGTTTTTATCTTGCCTGCAAATTCATGAACATCATCCAGTATTAACAGATCGATCATCTGGTAGAAATGCAGAAAATCATTTTTATTATTGTTTCTTACAGATTCAACGAACTGTGTCTGAAATTTGTTGGCGTTAACATACAAAACTATTTTCTCGGGAAATTTTTCTTTAACTAAAATCCCAATTGCTTGAGCAAGGTGGGTTTTTCCCAGTCCCGAGTTCCCATATAATAATAAAGGATTAAAAGCAGTTCCTCCCGGTTTATTTGCAACTGCAAATCCGGCAGAACGAGCCAACCGGTTACAATCACCTTCAATAAAATTTTGAAATGAATTATCAGAATTTAACATGGGGTCTACATGAAGCTTCCTGATACCTGGTATGATAAATGGGTTTTTTATTGAACCACTTTCAGACTCCAGTGGTAGTGAAAATGGACGATTTCTTAAATCTGTTTTATTCCTGGTAGGTATTTTTATAGTATAAGGTTTAGACTGGTCAAATTGTGAATTTTCCATAACCACATTGTATTCCAGCTTTGCATCAGGCCCCAGTTCTTTCCTGAGAGTTTTCCTCAGAATATCAATATACTGCTCTTCAAGGTATTCATAAAAAAATGGGCTGGGTACCTGGATAGTAAGGATATTACTATCAACTCGAATAGGAACGATTGGTTCAAACCAGGTTCTGTAACTTATTGAAGGTACGTTGTCTTTAATTATTGTTAAACAATTTTGCCAAACGTCCTGATGGGAATTATTCATGAATGGGAAAAGAGTTATATTGATTGATAAATTTTATTTCAATTTTTACACCTGATTTGGGAACACTAAATTTGTTAAAAAAATGGTAAAAAAAAAATTAAATTTTACTTTGTTTTTACATAATTAATATATCGTTATTATTATCAGGTGATTGTGTTGAAAAAAAAAATAAAAAAAGATTAATTGACTGAAAACAAGTATGTTAAATAATTGGACGCATAAGTTTTTGACATATAATTGTTTATTATGTATTAACTAAAGATTTTATTATCCTGTTAAGTAATTAACAGTAAATCTTGTCAAATTTTTTCTCTATTTCATCAAAAAAGGTAACTATACTTTTTCTAAATAAGCAGAAAATCTTCCTGAAAGAGTTCAAATTGAAAAATTTCAGGGTTTATTTATCTACGGATTCTGATTTTTTGTTATTAGGATTCTTATCAACAACAACTATTCGTCCAATATCAAAAAAGAGAGAAATGTACATATCTTTTTGGATTCATTTGCATGTCTCTGAGCAGTAGATTCAGGCTTTCAATTGTTTCAACAAACTGGTAATATAATGAGTCATTGTTTATGATCATTCCGGCAGTTCCTGTACCATCATTTATTTTTAAAAGAATTGAATTAAGATTTGCCAGCGACTGGTCAAGGAGGTTAATTGATGAACGGATATTTAATTGGGCGATTGAATCGCTAACTGATGCAAGATTTTCAAGTGTTCTTGTTAATTCATCGTTGTTCTTTGCAAGGTTTCGTGTAATTGATTCTATATTAGTCATGGTTTCTTCAAATGACCCGTCTTTTTTTGCAACCATAGTATCTAAAGCACCAAGTGTGTTTTTCATATGTCTGACACTTTCACCCAGATCATTGCTAAAGTTACTATTGAAGGTGTAATGAAGAATTGAAAGCACCGAATCAATTGAAGCCATTAGGTTTTCAGCTTTCTCTTTAAGTGGATAAAGTTGTTCTCCTATTTGATCCTGCAAAGCGATTTCAATCTGTCCTTTAAGAGTGTCTCCATTGTTAACAAAACTTTCTCCATCACCTGTTACTAACCTGATAGCTTTTGTGCCCAGCAGATCTGAGTTGTAAATTTCAGCTATGGTATTCAATGGTAAATTTACCTGCTCTTCAATGGATAATCTAACTTCCAGTTCACCTGTTTTTTCCGGGACGAATCCAATGCGACTAACTGTTCCTATTTTATAGCCATTTAATGTTACAGGAGATGATTCTTCCAGCCCGTTTATTTCATCAAAGAAAATATAATAATGAACAGATGAACTCAGGATATCATGTCCTTTCATAAAATTATAGCCCCAGATAAACATAGCCAGTATAACAAAAACTGCAAATCCAATCTTTACTTCGTGTGATATTTTCATCTTTAATCAGATATTTATTAATATTTATTGTGCTTCAGGATAATAATAGTCATCCGGAAATATTTCTTCTTTTTGGGTGCTGGGTGCTGGTTAACCTCAAAGACAAGGCATGCCTTGTCTCTACAAAACATCTTCTCAAACATTTCTCCTCTTCTCATTTTCTCCTCTTCACTTCCCACACCCACTCACACACTCTCGTTCCATCGCCCCATCGTTTTATCGTCCTATCGTCCTATCGTTCTATCGTTCTTTCGTCCTTTCGTTCCCTCGTTCTTTCGTACTATCTCTCTATACTTTTAAGGGCTTCCCGAATTGTAATTATTGTATCATTTCTTACTGCAATAAGGAAAGCACCTGGAAAATCTTTTTGTAAAGTTTTACTGAAAGCTATGGTTTCATCATATGTTCCCGAATCAAGAAGTGCATACTTGTAAGTCTTATTTATTTTAAATTCATAAATGTTCTTGTGTTTTTTAAAGAAATCTGAATCGAGTGAAATTTGTTTATGTGACGAGGAAATCTGAACCATAAAACGTATTGTGTTTTGTTCCTGAGCAATTATAAAATTACTTTTATCCTCAATGTTCTTTTTATATTCTTTGAATGCCCTGTAAATGGCAGAGGCAATATGTTCTTGTCCTTGTTGTGAAATCAAGTACTTTTCCTCAGTGGGATTTGAAACAAATCCGGTTTCAATAAGAACACTGGGCATAGTTGTTTGAGCAAGAACAAGAAATCCTGCCTGACGAACACCCCTGTCATGTCTTTTTGCCCGTTCTCTAAATTGATCCTGAACAAAAGATGCAAACTCAAGACTCTGATCGAGATAAGTGTTTTGCATTAATGAAAAAATAATATAAGATTCCGGAGAATCAGGATCATAACCTTCGTATTTGGTTGTATAATCTTCCTCAAGTGTAATAACCGCATTTTCTTTCTGTGCTAAGGCAAGGTTCTCTTCGTTTTTATGAATTCCCATTGCATATGTAGATGGACCTGTAATACGCGAATTGCTATACCAATCGGCATGGATCGAGATAAAAAGATCCGCTTTGTTTTTATTGGCAATATCAGCTCTTTTATGAAGCTCGATAAACCTGTTGGTTTTTCTTGTATAAATTACCTTCACATCGCTAAAATTCTGTTCTATGTATTTACCGAGTTTTAATCCAATGCCCAGTACAATATCAGCTTCCCTGCATTTTCTACCCATTGTACCCGGATCCTTTCCTCCATGTCCTGGATCAATAACAACAGTCCACAAATTATTAGTGTCATTATTTTGTCCAAAAGCACTATTCTGACAAAATAGAAATGCAATGATATATGAAATAAGTAAAACAACTACTCGTTGCTTTAGAAAAATGGCATTATTTATGCGGTACCTCATTCACGGAAATTTGATTTTTTATTTAGCTTTGTCCACGACCTGTTGGTATCAATTAATAACTACTTTAACAGATAACCCCGATCACACAAAAATAGTATTAATAAATTGTTAAAAAAATACTTAATACCTGTATTCATTACTGCTACCTGGATTTTTGCAGGATGTCTGTCTTTTGGTCAGAATAATCCTGTAACACCCGGTGATACTATAATACAACAGGATACGATTTCGGTTGATACCACCCGCACTGCTTCACAATCAGGTTCAGGTAATGTTATAGAAACTCCAATTAACTATAATTCAGAAGACTCTTTGCGCTTTGATGTAAAGGACCGGAAAGTTTATTTATATGGTCAGGCAATTGTGAATTATGAAAAAATTGTTTTGGAAGCTGATTATATTGTGTTGGATACAAAAAATAATGTGGTTATGGCAACCGGTTGGCCTGACAGTACAGGAACCATGGCTGGCAGACCTCATTTCAAAGATGGAGCTGAAGAATTTGATGCAGATACACTTGAATATAATTTCAAGACACGAAAAGGTATTATTAAAGGAATTGTTACTGAAGAACAGGGGGGATACCTGCACAGTGTACGAACAAAGAAACATGCTAATAGTGAAATACATGTAAAATCGGGGAAATATACCACCTGTAATGCTGAACATCCTCATTTTTACATTGCTCTTACAAAAGCCAAAGTTATTCCTGATGATAAAATTGTTTCCGGTCCGGCTTACCTTGTTGTTGAAGATTTACCATTACCGTTGATTCTTCCGTTTGGATTTTTTCCTAACCAAAAAGGACGTGCATCAGGTGTTCTTATTCCTGATTATGGAGAAGAAAAAAATCGTGGATTTTTCTTCAGAAACGGAGGTTATTATTTTGCATTGAGCGATTATGCCGACCTGGCGATACGTGGAGACATTTATACTAATGGGACATATGGATTGCGATTAAGCTCAAGGTATAAAAAACGGTATAAGTTTACAGGTAACTTAAATGCCAGGTATTATAAAAATGTATCAGGAGAGCAAGGACTTCCTAATTATCGTTCATCAAGTGACTATTCCATTACCTGGTCACATTCTCAGGATCCCAAGAGCAATCCGGGCGCCAGCTTTTCAGGAAATGTCAACATGTCTTCCAGTAGCTTTGATCAGAACCATGCTCGTACATCGAATAGTTATCTGACAAATACTAAAACATCCAGTATATCTTATTCCAGGAGATGGGAAGGAACGCCTTTTAATTTTTCAGCCAGTATGAACCATAGCCAGAACAGCAGAAACGAAACTGTAAGTCTGAACCTGCCACGTGCAAATTTTAATATGAGTCGTATCTATCCATTAAAACCGAAGAACCAGGTTGGAGAAACTAAATGGTATCAAAATATTGAATTAAGCTACCAGGCCAAGATGGATAACAGGATAAATACTACTGATGAAAAATTTCTGACTTCAGATATGTTTGATGAGATGAAAAATGGTTTTCAGCATTCAATCCCTCTGAGTACGGTTTTTCGCCCGTTTAATAACTTCTCTATATCACCGCAGGTCAGATATTCCGGAGTTTTATATTCCCGCAGTATCGAAAGAAGTTGGGAGGATAATCAGGTAGTTACCGACACTATTAAAGGGATCAGTTATGCTCATGCATTGGTGCCTTCAATTTCTTTTGGACTTACTCCTAAGATATATGGGATGTTTTTACCACGGAATCCTGATTCAAAAATTATTGCTGTTCGTCATGTGATGAGTCCGGCGATATCTATGTCGCTGGTACCGGATATGAGTGAAATTACTCCAAGCTATTATCGTGAATACCAGGCAGATACAACTGGCAGGATCCGTGAATATTCAATGTACGAATCTGAAATATACAGCACACCCTCACTACCTGGTAGAAGCGGATCAATTTCTTTTTCTCTTAATAACAATATTGAAATGAAACTCAGGAACCTGGAAGATACAACAAAAGATGCACGCAAAGTTAAAATAATTGACAGGTTCAATTTCTCTACCAATTACAATATGTTTGCAGATTCACTTAATCTTGCTCCTGTTATTTTCCGGGGATCAACCAAGCTTTTTAAAAAAGTCAGCCTGAGCTTTGGTGGTGCTTTTGATCCATATGCGATTAACGAAAATGGTACAAGGATAAATACTTTTGAGATTAAACAAACCGGTAATCTGTTTCGCGTAACAAGGTTGAATATGTCTGTAAACGCTTCTTTTAGTTCGAAAGCCGGAGGTGGTGGAGGAAGTGCAGCTCCTTCAAGAAGTGCACCCGCTGGTATCAGACCGGAGGGTGGAGGAACAGGATTAGGTTCTGATGCAATGGGACAGGATGAGGAGATTATTGAGGAGTTGGGGTATACTGATTTTAATGTACCCTGGAGTTTTTCATTCAGATATAATTTTAACTGGTCAAAACGGGGCATAACGGAACCAAATATTACACAAACACTTAACTTTAACGGGAATGTTAGTTTAACGGCAAAATGGAAAATTGGATTCAATT
The DNA here is from genome assembly GCA_030618105.1 of Bacteroidota bacterium. Taxonomy (GTDB): domain Bacteria; phylum Bacteroidota; class Bacteroidia; order Bacteroidales; family VadinHA17; genus JADFUQ01. Next base: position 26,527 of record JAUXED010000008.1, read on the forward strand.
CCGGTTGGGATTTTAAAATTAAAAAACTCACCTATACCTCGGTGAATATTTCCCGCGATCTTCACTGCTGGCAGATGAGATTTTCGTGGATACCATTAGGGAGTCGACAAAGTTATTCATTTACTATAAGTGCAAAATCATCCATCCTGAGTGATTTAAAATATGAAAAACGTAAAAGCTGGTACGATCGTGATATATAGATTGTTAGGGAGTAAGGAATAGAGGGAATAGAGGGAATAGAGGGAATAGAGGGAATAAAGGGAATGTTGAAAGTTTGTTAAGTAAAATGCTTACTTTTAACTTTTAATTATTATTATAGTAATTTTTTTATTATTTTATATGAGAAAAGTAGTTAGTACTAAAAAGGCTCCCGGCGCAATTGGGCCTTACAGCCAGGCAGTTGAAGTAAATGGCACATTATATATCTCAGGGCAGGTACCACTTAATCCTGATACCGGGGAACTTGCCGGTGATACTATAACTGAACAGACTGAACGGGTTTTAAAGAATATCCGTTTTATAGTAAATGCTGCCGGATATTCAATGAAAGAGATAGTAAAAACAACCTGTATGCTTCAGGACATGAATGATTTTGCAGAAATGAACAAAGCTTATGAAAAATTCTTCCCTGATGATCCTCCTGCAAGGGCTGCATATGAGGTTGCCAGGCTACCCCTGAATGTTAAAATTGAGATTGAAGCCATTGCAGCAAGGTAGGAAAAGCTGAACCGGATTATTTCATTACTTTTTACCGGTCTTTTCTGATTCGATTTCCTTTAGCTTTCTCACGGCTGTAAACTTAGCTGCAGCAATTGTTTCCCTGTTAGCCTTTTCTGTTATTCTACCACGGGTCAGATCTTCAACAGCAATATATCCGTTCATCAAAAGAAGCTGTATAACCATGTTGTTAATAATGGTGTCTTTGCTATATCCTTTTGCAACATAAACTTTTTCGCAATCGAGATAGAACTGGTTTGCAAATTCCTGGTTATTAGGTAACCACATTAATTGTTCATAAGTTTCACTAAACCCGTTTAACTCAATATTAATATTTGGGGTTATCAGTAACGGACTGAATTTATGGTTCTTTGGTAAAGGATAGAAGCCTGCTAATCCTGACAGGTCTATTTTAGTTTTCATATCATCCACTCTAACCAGCCGGGCTTTTCGCATTTCGTCAAGTTGATACAGGTAGAAATTATACCGCCAAATTTCCATATTATGTTTATGGTGCCTGAACAGATGCTTATAGCATTCAACAATTAAACTCTTAACATGATTTTTCTTTTTGTCAAGGTCAGGGTGCATAATTCTCACTTCGCGTATCAAAGTTCTTACATCTGCTGCAGCCTTTTGAGGACCGGTTATTTCTTTCCCTTTTTTGCCAAGATCAGTAGACAGGATGCCAAGCTGGATATTTTTCCCTTTTCCTTTTCCGTCCGGTTTTCCTTTCAGTATTTCTATCAGGTGTTTCTTGGATTCACTTTCTCCCGGCTCAGCAATGAACGGATTTCCGGCCGGAGTACTGGCAAGTGTCTTAAACAGTGTGCCAAAGAAATCCCTGTCGATAGGGAACGAAATCTTACTATCACCATCTGTGCATTTTGCATCTATAATGAACCTGTTCTCAATTATATTAAACCTGACTTTATTGATCAGGAATTCCTTGTTATTCCGGTTAAAATATTTTTTTATAAATATCTTGTTAACAATATCTTCAATGTCAATTTTATCCATCATTTTGTATGATGAGGATAGGTAGAATGCCCCGGTATATTCATCTTTTTCCCATGAAAGAATATCATCCAGATAGTTTCCATGCTGGTCAATTATTTCAACAATGTTCCTGTCACCGGTATACCTGAGCAAAGTGCGCTGAATATGCGGATTGTCTGAGCTCGTTGCTTTTTCTTTCCTTTCTCCATGTGAATCACGATAGAGAAAAAAGTTTTCAGGGTTGGCATATCGTTTCAAACCAGCTTCTTCTTTGGCAAAATTGTAGGCTGTTAGCATGATATCAATTTTAAAAGGCATATTGATATCACATAAACCACTGATAGTGCTTCGTGAGTTCAGATCATTCACATTACTATCTGCACTGCTTTCGAAAAGCGAATTATAATATTTAATAAAATCAGGATCAAAATCCGTTACGCGCGAGAAATCACCCGTTTCCGTACCTATCCCATACAGGTTACCCTCTTCATCAGGGAACAGATGAAACATATCCCCGGCAATCATCTTAATTGAGCGGATGCCTGGCAGATCTTTTTTCATCCATTTCAACATCATAGCGGCAAGCATTTCAGATTTGCCAACGCCGCTGTCACCACTTACCTGGATCACAAATATACTACCGTCATCTTCTTCCACGGCAAACAAAGAACCATGAAAAGGTATGCCGCCTAGTTCCTTCACTTTTTCATTCACCATTGTTAACCTTGGTTTCTTGATGTTGCCAAAATAATCAGCAGATTTTTTTAAAGGTGTAACGATGGTTTTTATGTTCCCGTTTGGACCTTTCAGATCGAAATAACCAATTTGAGGGAATGATATAACCTTTTCAGGAGCTCCGAGAAGGAGGATTATGTCAGGAATAAACTTCTGAACCTCATTAAGCTTAACAAATCCGGGCCCTATCAGGCGGTAATTATCTGTCAGATATTTCAGAAAAGATTTTTGAATTATATGGAGTTCCTTCACCAAACCGATATTTACGATTTTGCATCTGTAATCTTCTTCATCAAGATTTTGTGCAAAAAGAGCAAGCCTTTTGGTAAAAAATGACGATAAAGGACTGACCTGCATTTTTTTAATAAATTCATTACGGTTGGGATTATCAGCAATTTTTTTGTTCACGGACGGATCCTCAATCCTGTCAACCTTATAGTAGGGATATTCCCTTTTCTTGGCATCAGTTGCGATACGTGTATGTGTTTGTACCGGTTGTTCCCAGGCAATTACTCCACAACGCGACATCAATTGTGCTATCCATGATAACGATCCTTTGTTCCACTTCTCAAGTGTGTTGCTTTTTATGGAAAAATCTCTGTGAAGGACAATCCCATGTTGTACCATTTCATTAATACTGGAATTCTGTTGCATGAATTCAGTTTCAACCAGTCTGATTAGTATATGATTATATTTTTTATAATACTCGTTGTTTTTGGTCATGTTTGCCAGGCTGATAAAAAACAGAACCATCTCCCTGACTTCATCATGCAGTTGCTCAGGCATGATCTTCACATTTCTTTGTATGAATATTTCATCCATCAATGTCGTTATCTCAGCCGGAATAAGTCGAGATATCAGATCTTCCTTAATTAGTTTTATATCTTCCGGTTCTGTATTGTCAAAATGGCCTGTGAACCGGCTTATTTTTTCAATCACCCTGGTTTCAAAGCAACTATCCTTCTGCAGCAGGTAAAGAAATAATATCTTATTAACCGTTGTATGATGCGAATTGTGTATCTGTTTACTGATCGTTTGTTGGATAACACCGGGATATTTTCTTATCATTTCATCCCGGTTAAGGTCGTGCAATCTATTATCGATTTTCTCGATATACAGGTTCATGAAAATATCCGGGTTAAGGTCATTCACAGATAATCCAACAATCTCGTTAAATTTTAAAGCTGTTGAATTGGCAAGTTGTTCAAATGTGGGTTCAATAGCTTGCTGTTCAAAAGGGAGGTTAAAATGTAGCAACAATTCCTGGATGTATTTTCTCAGTATTCTGTTATAACCTTCCAGTTTAGCCAGGTCACCGGAAATATCATTCTCATTTACTTTAATTGATAGTATTTTGGTTTTTGCATCAGAGAACAGAATTTTTTCCAGTTCTATCAGTATCTCCTGCATAATAGTTAGTTCATCCGGGTTATCAAGTATATACCGGTCTGGCTGGAATTCCAGCTTGCTTTTAATATACTTTAGCAGGGTTGTTTTTCCATATTTGGCAATTACCGTATTGATATCAAGCTTTTTAAGGTGTGGAATATTTCGATAAATCTGAGGAAGAAGGTTTTCATATATTTTTGTAAATGCTTTGGATGAGATGAATTCCGTCAGATTTCTGCATTTTCCTACATTTTCATAAAACTCCAGAACTGCATTCTTCGAATCACCAATTGAATTTATTGAGACCCCGCATTCTTTTGGGAAAGCATGATAAAGGGTTTTTATATCACTGATTTTTAACGAATTGTTGATCTTTTTATCAAGATCACGGATGATGTAGAAATCTTCAAGGATATTCCTGATCAGTTCGCTATCATTACGAATACTGAATATTTCATTCAGAATATCTTCAGTCCGCTTTGTTTTATTAGAAGGATTATTCTTTGCTTCATAGAAAATTGACCAGTACTTCAGAAAGATCCTCAGTGCATTTTCAAATTCTTTGATATAAATATCATAACTGTCTGCTGTACCTTCCAGGTAATCACCCAGAGAGAATCGCAAGAATCCTGTCTGGTAGGGGATAAGAGCAATACCACGCTGGTCAGCCAGTTTCTTTGTGAATTTTTCAAGATCCTGGTACGAGAAAAAGTTTTTCAGATGAAGATTGAACAGGTATGACCCGTCTGAGTCGAGTATGCCAATTTGGTTTTCTTCGTTTTCAGATAAAACTGATAACGCCTTTTCTCTGGCCAGATCAAGTCTTTTATTAGCTTCCTGCCGGAAGATCTTATTCACTCTGAATTCATTCAACTCCTGTACGAGGTGTTCTTTGTAATAGCTGAAAAACGGAACACCTTTGTATTTGAAATCATCGGGTAGTTCCAGCACGTCGAGTTTATCGAGGGAGACAAGCTCTTCAAGAAGGAACAGGTGAAGCGGACTTCCTTCGAATAATGACGGATTTCGTGTACGGTCTTTGTGCCCGTTTTCACGGACATTGATATTATCACGGATCTCCGTCATGATATACTTTTTCAGCTTATCTTTTATCTTATACCGTGAAGCGTCTTTTGGAAGACTTTCGTCCATCCTGTCTTTTATCTTTTTTGCCAGTTGGGCGGTTTCCAGAATATTTATCAGAATGAACAGGGAGTTTGTGTTCCCTTTTTCAACTCCGAATTGTTCCCTGGCATAATCGATCACATCTTTTCTGACGGGTGTAGCTATCAGTGAGCCGAGACGATCTCCTGTTGCACCAAGATTTTTTGTTGTAGAGAGAGATGATACAATACTTATCCTGGCAAATGAACCAATATTATTCATGATATACCTTGAAATAGTCCGCCATTTCGGTTCTTCAGGATCCTCAATTTTTACAGCATCGTTATATGCTTCGTCCAAAAATAAAGTAAGTTTACTGTTATTAAGAAACTTAAGGAATTTTATCAGGTGAATGTTATTAAAATCGGTGAATCCTGATGGGTTGGACGGATCGTTGATAACAAGGGTTGAGTTTTCGCAGAACCGGTCCCACAAATTTCCTGTTTCGTCGAATAACTGAAAAGTGCTTTTTATCCGTTCAAGCTTTATGAGCAATCGCTCCCAGTCAACCCGACCCTCTTCGGTGAGTTCAATTTCAATATCAAAAGGATTCAGGTCAAAACGATCGGGCGGAAACAGATCTTTATACTCCCAGGCAGCTTCCTGGTTGAAAAAAATGAACGGGTTTGGTCTGCGGTTCTTATAAAACAACAGGTCTCGTATAATCATTTGCACATCATCTGAAATAGATGTTTTTTTCAGGTTTCCCAGGTTGCTTATGAATTCGTTAATGATCTGTTTACCGGCTGGATCTTTTTTATTGTACTTCTCCTCAATTCCAAGATCAATCAGCAGGTTTCTGAATCGCCCCTGGTTATCTGCACTGTTTTCGACCTTTGTGAGGTATTCTTTATACTTTTCAAGAAAAAGGTTTATTCCAAAGTTTTTATGGAAATGGTTATGGATTGTTCTCTGGTAATTATCAGGAACGATATCCAGGATAGTTCTGCACCTTTTTATTATTGAATCCTTTACAGGTTTAAGAGGGCGTTTGAGCAGGTATTCTCCGTATGTTCTTATCTGGTTACGTCCGCCACCTTCAACAACTGTTGCTATATGCAGACTTTTGTTCTCAGAATAAAAATATGCAAGGGTTCTCTCTTCAAATTCACTTATCATCTCCCGGTTGATGATTTTATGATTTTCAGTGTCCCTTGTGTTTTCTATCAGGTTGATATATGCTCCGAATTTTGAAAGGATGTACTTATCCTTAATTACCTGGCGGGCAAATTCATCAAATTTGTAAAGAATAATATCCTGATCGGGATCATCAGGATTGGCTAACTGTTCCTCTTTCAGTTGCCTGAGTTCCTTGTCATATTCAACTATTTTTTCTTCGATCTTTTGTCTGAAATATTTCAAATTCCTGGAGTTAACCTTATCATGGATAAGGCGGAGATTCAACTGGCTGTTGGCAAGGGCACCCAGTTTCTTGGTATGAACCTTATTAAGTGTATTTATAATACCATTATGCAGGCAAAAGATCAGGGATGTATTAGTTGACCGGGACTCAGGTGAATCATCAATAAATACCATTCTTGTCAGTAAAGGGAACCACCGGAAGGCATTGAACGGGTTCTTTCTCATATTCCTCATCTTGATAGCGAAAATACTGGTGCCGTCTTCATAAATCTCATTATAAAGCTTTTCTGCTGTTGAAAATTCGAGAACCCTAACGCTGTTTTTGCTGAATACTTCTTTTGTAAGCAGATCAATGGTTGTTTCGGCAGTGCCCGAAACAATGGTACGTATGAAACCGTTGAGTCCTTTGAAATTTACCGTCGATTCGGTGCGGGCCAGAAAATTGTCCTTTTCTGCACTTGTGGTATAATGGGTCGACTGGTTGATCATCTGATCCATTACATCAAGCATATAATTCCACTGTGCTTCTTCAATATCACCACTTACTCCGATCAGATCACGAAATTTCCGGAGTTCCCTGACCTTGTCACCCAGCAATATCCTGTAAAGAAAGTCGATAGTTACCTTTGTAATGGGAGGTGTACCAAGTGAATAATCATGAGTTTTAAGAATATTTCTGAACTGGATTTTTGTTTTATCGTCAACTTGTTCAGTATCAATGAGTTCGTTGAGCATCTTATAAAAAACCTGCCTTCTTGCACTGTACTCAAATGCTTTTGAGTTTTCATGGGGCATCAGCATCAGGGAAACATCTATGTAGCCGGGAATAGCCTCCTTTAGTTCCAGCAGGTATTTCCCGATCTCAGCCTGCTGCCTTGCAGGATCATCAGGCTCTTCATAACATAACCTCACAAAATTCGTAAGGCTTTCAAAGACCCGGTCGGGAAGAAAGTTCTCTGCTCTTTCACCAAGTTGAGTATAAAGATCAACAAACCTTCTGGCTTCCTGATTGAGTGTGGCTTTTGGTTCTCCGGATAATTGCATAACTAAGTTGTTTTTTGAAAAAGGCAAAATCTGTCAAAATTACAAACATCACATGTTAAAAAACATATTAAGTACCATATTGTTATCAACATTTTTCAAACATATTATGGGATTTACATAAATTTGCAAAAGGGAGACGCGATCGGTTTTAGTAATCGAACTTTAGTTATATTGGTTGTTGGAAAAATTTACAACTTTTAATCCTCCTTCGCGTTCCGCTTCGGAGGACGAGAAGAGAGTGTTTAATACCATTTATTGTGAAACGAGTCCCTGTATTTTTTGTATCATAATAATTTTGAAAAATATAAAATACATGAACCGAATCCCGAAAAAATCGGGGTGAGCTACATATGACCATTGAAAATAAATTATAAACATATGAAAATAAGCAGAAAAAAATTCCTTGCTTTAACAGGTTTAGCAGGTTCTTCACTTGTTTTTCCGGGGAACAGTGTATTAGCCGGTGAGGTTAGCAGGGCAGGAAAAGGTGATGCCAAAAAAGCATCAATCACCTACAAGAAAATAAAACTCGAACTGGGTCATACATGGACTATTAGTCGCGGCAGTACTGACTATAAAGAAGATGTATTTGTTTTTTACGAAAAAGACGGGATAACAGGAATAGGAGAGGCGGCGCATATGACAGGTGCCGGGCAGAATGCTGACAGAACAATATCTGAACTGAAAAAAATTATACCTGTTTATGTCGACTCAGACCCTTTTGAATTTTATGAATTGCCTGATAGGGTTAATGCTGAGATTAAATATATATCACCGGCAAAAGCAGCACTTGATATTGCACTTTTCGACTGGCTTGGAAAGAAACTTAATATTCCTGTTCACAGGTTTTTTGGTCTTGATCCGAATAAGTTCGTACATACCTCTTTCTCAATAGGATTTGATAAGCCTGAGATAATAAAACAGAAAGTCAGGGAAGCTGATCCGTATAAAATATTGAAAGTGAAATTAACAAACAGTAACGATCAGGAAATAATTTCAACTATTCGCCAGGTTACAGATAAGCCGATACGGGTTGATATAAATGAGGGGTGGACAAATAAGGAAAAGGCTATAAGAAAAATTGAATGGCTGGCAAAACAGGGTGTGGAACTTATTGAACAACCTATGCCTGTGGATATGATAAAGGAAACTAAATGGCTGAGAGAGAGATCGCCTGTACCAATTGTTGCCGATGAAGCAATAAATACAGCCAAAGATATACCCGCGATTGCGGAAGCATACGATGGCATCAATATTAAACTGATGAAATCAGGTGGAATACTTGAAGCTTTCCGTATTGCAATTGTTGCAAAAACTTTTAATCTTGATATAATGATTGGTTGTATGATCGAGTCATCAGTGGCAATTAGTGCAGCCGTTCAACTCCAGCCACTCGCAAGATGGCTCGATCTGGATGGCTCCCTTCTCTTAAAAAACAACCCGTACAAAGGTGCCGAATTCCGTGATGGACACTGGATTATGCCTGTAAGTCCGGGGATAGGAGTAGAGGGAATATAGGGAATATAGGGAATAGAGGGAGTAGAGGGATTAGAGGGAATAGAGGGGAAGAAAAGGAAGAAGTGGAATATTGGAATTAATTTATCATCAACTTAGCTTTGGCAATATATTTTTCAATTTCTTGTGCCTCCTGGCTTTCAGGATAATTATCTTTTATTTTCCGGTAGGTTTCCAGTGCTTTTTGAAATTTTTCCTGTGATTCATAAACCTGACCGGCCTTCATAAGATAAATTGGGTTTACAAATACATTATCTTCAGTAGTTGCAGCTTTTTCGTAGTAAGTAATAGCTTTTGACGGTTCGTCAAGTTCAAGATAAGCATCACCAATAGCTCCTGTTGCAATCAGTTTTATCATTTTGTCATCTGAACTGAATTTTTCCAATTGCTCAATTGCCTGTTCAAATTCACCAAGGTGAAGAAATGAAATACCGGCATAGTAATGAGCAAGTTCAGCCGATTTAGTAATACCGTAATCATCGATAATATCAAGCATTCCAAGATTATTACCATCGCCGTAAAGAGCCAGGTTAAATGAGTCCTGCTCGAAGTATCTCTCGGCCATAAACATTTGCGACTGTGCTTCTTTTTCAGCGGGTATTGCAATGAAACGTTTATATCCCATAAAAGCAATAACAACCACAACTAAACCCAAAATAATAATTGTCAGGAGTTTTTGATTATCTTCAATGTATCGTTCAGTACGGCTCAATGCACTTTCAACTTCTTCTAATTTGTCGGGTGCCTGAGACCTTTTTATTTTTACCATGATAGTGTTTTTATTACCTCTGTTAAAAAATCTCAGCAAAGGTAAATTTTTTGTGCTTTTAACAGAAATTATTGACATAAAAATAAGTGGAATATTATTTTCTTAACTTTGTAAAAGTAAATTATACAACAGTAAAATTTAATCTGTTTTTATGCATCTGCAGAATATTTCACTTATAAATTTTAAGAACTACAGTCAGGTTGAATTGGAATTCTCGGCAAGAATTAATTGTTTTGTCGGAAATAACGGGGTAGGGAAGACAAATATCCTGGATGCCATTCACTACCTGTCACTTTCTAAAAGTTTTTTTAATTCAATTGACAGTCAGAATATTAAGTACGATGAAGATTTTTTTGTTATCCAGGGTGTTTTTTTCAGGGATAACACACAGGAAAATATATATTGTAGTTCGAAGAGAAACAGGAAGAAACAGTTCAAAAGAAACAAGAAAGAGTACCAACGATTGGCAGACCATATAGGATTATTACCGGTTGTTATGATCTCCCCTGCCGATAGTAATCTTATTACCGGCGGAAGCGATGAAAGGCGGAGGTTTATTAATGCTGTAATTTCTCAATACGACAGGAACTATCTTAACGATCTTATTCAATATAATAAAGCACTGGCACAGCGAAACAGGTTACTGAAAGATTTTGCCCGGTCAGGCAGGTTCGACACTGAATCACTTGAATTATGGGATGATCAACTAATACCGCTTTCACAGAAGATATATACTAAAAGAATGGATTTTATTGATAAGCTCGTTCCTGTTTTTCAAAAGTATTATGATTCAATTGCCTCGGGAAAAGAATCGGTTGGTCTGGTTTACCATTCGCACCATCATGATTGTGACTTCAGGAACGTTTTCAGAGAAGCACTTGATAAGGACAGGATATTGCAATATACAACCAGGGGTGTCCACAAAGATGATCTGGTTCTTGAGTTGAATGGTCATCAGATAAAAAGAGTGGGTTCGCAGGGACAGCAAAAAACCTATCTCGTAGCATTAAAATTTGCTAAATATGAGTTTATTAGAGATGTAAGTGGTTTTAATCCGATTCTCCTGCTGGATGATATTTTTGATAAATTTGATGCATCCCGGGTTACACAGATCATTCACCTGGTTTCGGAAAACCAGTTCGGACAGATATTTATTACCGATACTCATCAGTCACGACTTGAAAAGATACTTTCTGAGTTATCTGCCGATTTCAGATTGTTCAGGATAAATAAGGAAATAGAGGAAATAAAGGGATTAGAGGGATTAGAGGGAATAGAGGGAATAGAGGGAATAGAGGGAATAGAGGGAATAAAGGGGATAGAGGGAATAGAGGGAGTAGAGGGAGTAAGAGTGAAGGAGTGATAAGACGATTGTACGATAGAACGATTGTACGATAGTACGAAAAAGAGAATAATGAATATCGATTAACGAATATCGAATTATGAAGTAAAAGACCAGTAACCAGTAACCAGTAACCAGTAACAAATATTAGCTGAGTAAAATAACCAGACAGATTAATAACTTATGAATATATGCGTAAAAGTAACACTCAAACAATTGCAAGCGTCATAAAGGACTACCTGAAAGAGGCTCAGATTGAAGGGAAACTAAAAGAGGTACAGGTTGTTAATTCCTGGGAAGAATTGGTTGGAAAAGTCATTGCACGCCGGACAAACAGGATATATATCAAAAACGGAAAGCTCTACTTGCATATGAATTCATCAATTGTGAAAAATGAACTTCTGATGCACCGTGAAGGTATTATCGAAAGGATCAACACCAATGCAGGGGAGGAGATTGTTAAGGAGATAGTTATACGATAGAACGATGGAACGATAGAACGATGGAACGAAGGAACGAAAGAACGATAGAACGAAGGAACGGTGGAACGGTGGAACGATAGCGAGCTTATTAAAACCTCTCTTTTTTTGCAAAAAAGAAATCACTTTCAATTATTGCATTTTCGTCACAGTCTGATCCGTGGACTGCATTTTTCTGGAGTGAATCGGCAAATTTTTCCCTGATAGTTCCTTTTTCAGCCTTTGAAGGATCGGTGCTGCCTATTAGTTGCCGGAAATCTTCCACAGCATTTTCTTTTTTTAGAATCATGGCAACTATCGGTCCTGATGACATGAATTCAACCAGGTCATTATAAAAAGGTTTGCTTTTATGTATAGTATAGAATTCTTCAGCTTGCTCTAAAGTTAATTTTTCTGACTTAATAACGGATATTTTGAACCCGGCTTCATTGATTATTGCTAATATAGGTCCAATTAATCCTGTTTTTACAGCATATGGTTTTATCATAGAAAATGTAATGTTTCCTGCCATATCGTGATTTTTTTTGTGGCTGCTAATGTAATAAATAATTCAAAACATTTACAGATAAAACAGTTTGTTAAAATATTATCCCATAGTTATAACTGTGAGTATAATAAGAACAGATCAGCTTTCTGACCGGTTTTTGTTACCTTAAAACCCTGTTACCTACTGGTTGTTAAATTTCAAAGATGCTATATACTTTGTTCCACTGGTCTGACCGCTTGTAATTATTTATATCTTTGAAGATCAAAAAAAAGTGATATTTTATTGAAAACAATTTCAAAAGAGATAGTTAACAGAATAAAGGATAAGCTTAAAGACATAAGCAATATCCTGATACTTAGCCATTATCATCCTGATGGTGATGCTGTTGGGGCAATTCTTTCAATGTCGCGTTTTTTCAGGAAGATGGGATATGAAGTATTTGCTGCTTTACCCGACTCAAGCCCTGAAAATCTTGAATGGATAAATGGAGTGGAAGATATCCTGATATTTGAAAAAGAGCCGGAACTGATTGAGCATAAATTTTCTGAAGCTGATCTGATTTTTGCACTCGATTTTAATGATCCATCACGGCTTAAAGGCATGGAAATATGGTATGAAAAATCAAGTGCAACGAAAGTCCTTATTGACCACCATCCCGAACCGAAAAAGTTTTCTGATATTGCAATTTCTGATGTATCGGCTAGCTCAGCCTGCGAACTGTTGTATGAATTTATGAAGTCTGTTGGAGGTGCTGACATTATCGATGAGGAGATAGCAACTTCACTTTTTGTTGGTATCATGACAGATACCGGTTGCTTTAGTTTCAATTCATCCGATCCTGAAACTTATATCAGGGTTGCAGAGTTGCTGGGTTATGGAATAAATAAAGATGAAATTTTTAGTCTTGTATATGATAATTATTCAGATAACAGGATGAGATTACTCGGATATGTATTGAAAGAGAAAATGGAAGTGATCCCGGAATATAATACTGCATTTATCAGCATTACAATGGATGAATTGGAGAGATATAGCTTTGTTATGGGAGACACAGAGGGATTTGTTAATTATCCTCTCTCAATCAAAGGTATTCGTTTTTCCGCCCTTTTTATCGAGAAACCCGATCATGTCAAGATCTCATTCAGGTCAAAGGGCAGTTTCCCTGCAAACCTTTTTTCCAGGAAACATTTTAATGGTGGCGGACATCTGAATGCAGCAGGAGGTGAATTGTATACCAATATGGAAGAAACACTTAGATTGTTTCGTTCACTTTTACCTGAATATGCAAAAGAGCTGAAATGAAAGTGAGTTTTTATAAATACGGAATTTTGTTCCTTCTTATTCAGGTAATCTTAAATTCCTGCTTTAGAGATACCACTGAACAGAATGAGAAAGTGCCGGCAATTGATGAAGAAACTTTAATAAGTACTAACAGGTATATTATTCAAAAAGAAGTTGAACGTATCGGTAATTATGTTGAAAGAAGAGGTTGGGATATGGATACTACCAAATCAGGTTTATGGTATATGATAATTGAAAAAGGTGCCGGACCTGATGCTGTAAAGGGGAAAATAGCAACTATTGAATATGAGATAAGTCTTTTAGACGGTACGGTATGTTATTCATCTGAACAGACTGGTCTGAAACAATTTACTATCGGATTCGGAGGTGTTGAATCAGGACTTGAAGAAGGAATACTTCTGTTGAATGAAGGATCTGAAGCGATTTTTATTTTACCTCCTTATCTGGCATACGGTATTCCGGGTGATCAAAAAAAAATACCTCCAAATGCATCATTGGTATATAATTTGAAGTTAAAAAAAGTTGAAGGAAGAAGGGAATAGAGGGAATAGAGGGAATAGAGGGAGTAGAGGGAGTAGATGGAGTAGATGGAGTAGAGGGAATAAAGGGAAGAATGCCCGCCTGACCGGACGGGCAGGGAATGATGGAGAAATGCGTTAACAGCTAACAGCTAATTGCTAAAAGCTAATAGCTAACTTGTAATATTATAATATTGAAAAAATAAAAATTCAAAAACCAATATGCAAACATTATTAATTAAATAAAGTAATAACAAAACTATTATTATGAGGAAAAATATTGTATTGATAATTATTTCAATTATTGCATTTAGCTGGACAAGCTGTGATAAAGAGGTTAACCTTGCGGAGGAAGAGATGAAACTTCTGAATCAATACCTGGCTGATAACCAAATAACAGCAGAACCTAAAGCAAGTGGACTTTACTATATTGAGACTGAAGCAGGTACAGGCTTGCAGCCACAGCAGGGCGATACTGTGGATGTACATTATACAGGCAAACTTATTAACGGCACCATTTTCGATACTTCAGTGGGCGGCAGTCCTTTTTCATTTGTTCTTGGCACTGGATATGTTATTCCAGGCTGGGACGAAGGGATTGGCTATATGAAAGAAGGTGGAAAAGCAACCCTTATTATCCCATCAGCATTAGGATATGGTTCATCCGGAACAGGACCAATTCTTCCCTATTCAACCCTTATCTTTGATGTTGAACTAGTTGATGTCAGGTAAATTCATTTGCGAATAAACAGGTTCGGGATTCGCATAACCATATTGTTTTTTATTCTAAATTCAGAACACCTGACTTGATATTTAGTTATCAATTAGTTATAAAATTTAATTGTAAATAACGAGTAATATTATTCAATAACAATCTTCTTTACAATCACTACCTCCTTATTGGTCATTTTTAGGTAATAAACACCGGTTGGCAGGTGTGATACATTAAGTTCTTCCCTGAACTTTTTACCTGTTTTGGTTTCAAGGTTAAATACAATCTGACCCTGCGGATTCACCAGATCAAACCTGATTCTGGTTCCTTTTTCGAAACGGGCATATATATAGAATATACCTTTATTTGGGTTCGGAAATACCCGGATTAGATTACCATCCGGTGTATTAATGGGTACATTTATTGTTGCATCACTGTAAATCTTAATGCTGTCGAATGCAAACCCATCCTGCTCGTAACTGTCGTTGGATGCAAAGGCAAACCTGAATTTTACAGAAGAATTCCCGTCGAATTCATTTAGCTTATGTCTGGCGGTGATCCATCCATTACTGCCCTGACCATAGGTTCCGTCACCCGACCATCCGGCACTGGTTCCTACTCCTGAGTATAAAGCTTCAATATTTGAAGTATTATACCAGTTTTCCAGGTCATTGTAATTACCAACCGATTGCCAGGATGCACCGTCATTAATAGAATACTGGAAGCATGTACCGTCATACATACCTTCCGAATCCCACCATATCTTCATGGCAATGGCTGCATCAGTTAAATTTGTAAAGTCGAACGTTGGACTATATACAAAGGATGTATCATTTGCATTATGGTCTCCTGTCAGGTTAGTTACCCAGGATTTTGATCCCGATCCGGCAGAATTAATAGTAGAACCGGCTGGAGTTCCCAACTGCCATGACGAATTGGTTCCCTGTTCATACCAACCTCCTTTCCCATCCTCAAAATCTTCAAGGTAAGGGAATGTTGAGATTACGATTATTTCTTCTGTCACAGTAATAACCCAATCCTGTGGTGTGCCATTTTCAGCGATTATAGTATAGGTTACCGGATTTGTGAAATCATTGGATGTAACACCACTTTCCTGTGATGTAGATCCAATGGCAATTGTTGCCCAATCAGAAATGGTAAAGGTTGCCACTAAAGTTGTAACATTAGTGCCATAAGCTACTTCAATATCCACAGTATGATTTACTGCATCAATTGTAGCCGCACCGGTTTGTTCAGCAAAACTGAATGTTAGTATATCATTTTCACTACTCGGGGCAGCTGCAATGGTCAAGGTTACAATCCAGTTTTGTTGTGTTCCATCCTCTGCTGTTATTGTATAAGTTACGGGTGAAGTGAAATCATTGGATGTAATACCACTTTCCTGTGATGTGGCTCCAATGGTAATAGTTGCCAAATCAGAAATGGCAAAGGTTGCCACTAAAGTTGTAACATTAGTGCCATAAGCAACTTCTATATCCACAGTATGATTTACTGCATCAATTGTAGCCGCACCAGTTTGTTCAGTAAAACTGAATGTTAATATATCATTTTCACTGCTTTGAGTAGTTGCAACGGTCACTGTTACAATCCAGTTTTGTTGTGTTCCATCCTCTGCTGTTACTGTATAAGTTACGGGTGAAGTGAAATCATT
>JAUXED010000053.1 GCA_030618105.1 Bacteroidota bacterium
GCGAACGAGAGCGCTATCCCGGAAGAGATCAGGAATCAGTTCCTTTTTCTAACAGCCGGAATTGTTACTCTTACATTGCTGGTAAATGCAACAACTATAGGACTTCTTGTTAATAAACTTGGCTTGACGAAAATATCTCCTGCAAAAGCAGCAATGCTGTCAAATGCTAACCAGTACCTGCGACAGAGCACAGAAAACACAATTGAAAAGTTGAAAGAGGACAGGTTTATGGGCAGGGCTAACTGGAAAGCGGTAAAGGATTATCTGCCATTAGAGGAAGAGAAGTTTGATGAACAGGACCTGGAAATTGAGACAATTGCCGAAACCCGCAGACGGGTATTGGAAAAAGAAAAAAGTGCCTACTGGCACCAATTCAGAGATGGGTTGCTGGGACCTGTTTCTGTCAGAAGGCTATCAGACGGCATCAGTGATATCCTGGATGCCGGGGGAATGATTTCGCTTTCAGAAAGAAAGGATCTGGAGGAATCCTGGAAAACCCCGAAATTTCTCAATAAAATGCAATCTCTGCCTGTCATCGGAAAATTTGCTAAACGGGCATTCTTTGAAAGGCTGGCTATTAGTTATGACAGCGCGCGGGGATTTGTTGAAGCACAGGAAGAGGCACTGAAACTTATTGAGAGTATGGAGAGACAGTTGAAATCAGATACTTCAAATAAGAACCAGAAGGAAGAAGAAGAAACGCTCAGAATTATCGAAGAGGAAATCAATGAGAACAAGATACATGGACAAACATTCCTTCGAAATCTGAGAAAAGGTTTCCCTGAAATATACACAGCCGTAGCTACCCGCCAGGCAATACGGTCTATGCTGAACTATGAAAGGAGGACAGTTGAACGACTGCAGAAAAATGGCAGGCTCGAAAATGATGAGGCAAAGAAGATGATTTCTAAAATTGAAGAAAGGATGAAGAGATTGATGGATTCACCTCCTTCAGTTGATCTGCCTGATGCAATTGAGTTGTTAAATGATGTAACATGGTTGCAGGGTCTTGGCCCAAATGCTCTGGACAAGATTGTTAATCTTTTCCAGACTAAAGTCTATTCGGTTGGAGATAAAATAATCAGGCAGGGGGGGCATGGTGATGGGTTTTTCTTTATAGCACGTGGTACAGTAAAGGTAACTCATGAGGATAAAGTATTGGATGTTCTTAGTCATGGAAGTTTTATTGGTGAAGTTGCAGGCCTGACAGGTATGCACAGAACAGCAGAAGTAAGTGCAGAATCTCCTGTAACTGTACTCTGGATGTCTTCCTCTCATATGAAAGATGCAATGAAGGAGTCATCAACACTGGAGAAACGGCTTTGGAGGATTGGTGGATTCCGTCTTGCTGAAAATCTGCTACGGGATATTGAACCTTATAGTTACTGGCGACAATCACAATTAAGAGACCTTCTGGAAAAGGGGAAAGTAGTTAATCCTGAGAAAGAAAAGGATATCATATTAAAAGATAAGCTTGTAATACTTTTGAAAGGAAAGGCGATACCTCTTAATAAGGAGAAAAAAACATATATAGCACCGGCATTAATTGAAAATGCTGACCAGGTGGAATTTGGGAATAATTGCATGATTTTTGTTTGTTAACAGAATGGATCAATTATAGGTAAATCCCAGTTTTGTAAGTCCTGATTGTACTTCGGGACATGACATAAAGAGATCCCATAGCAGGGCGGACCGGTAATTTTCTATCATAATAACAATTGGACCCTGATCAATGGCAAGATATGAATCTGCCCACCATGCTTCTGTAGCGTTAAAGGCATCATAAAAACCATATTCCCCCCAAAGTTTATCACCCAGAATGTAATAAAAATGGTGGATAGCATCAAGCGATTGTTCAGGAGTGTATGGAATAGAAGAAATTGCAGCTGTAGGTGTGATAACTCCCAGGTCATTTGTTGGAGAATGGGCACTGTATCCCTGATGATTATCACTGGCAGTTAGTCCCCATGATACTTCGCTGTAACCAACCCAATCCTTAGGGTTGTCAGAGCAATATGCCCGGTTAATAAGTGAATGGTTAACATTTTGTTCCATGTAATTTGCATAAGAATCTTTAAGATTTCGCGGGTCAAGTCCCAGGAACGAATAATGAGCAAAAAACAGGGGACCTCCGTAATCATATCCAAGCGGAAGTCTATAGCCATAATACTCTTTGCCATTTACAATAGCTCCGTTCTGTGCATACCCATCATGATATACTGAAGCTTCAATATCATGTGTAGAGGAGGATGCTGCAAGGATATAGGTTATAAGGGTTTCATTATAACCACGGATTTTATGATTCATTTCCCAGAGATAGTCTTCCGACCAGTGCCAGTAAAGTACTTGTTCATTCCGGGTATACCAGTCCCATTCAACACTTCCCCATAACTGGTTAATCCGGCTGATAAGCTGGTTTTCATCTGGATTTCCCGGATCAAGATATTGCCTGAATGTTAATAAACCCTGGATAAGATAGGCAGTTTCAACAAGGTCGCCACCGTTATCTTTCTCACTGAATGGAATTGTCTCCCCGGTTGTTCCGTTCATCCAGTGTGACCATGCCCCATGAAAACAGTCAGCCTGTTCAAGAAAATTTAGGATTGTTTCTAATCTGTCTGTTCCTTCGGTGCGGGTTATAAAACCTCGTTCAATTCCAACGATCAGTGCCATGATACCAAATCCTGAGCCCCCTGTTGTAACAATATCACCTGATGTATTCCTTTCACGTGTTAAACCACTGTATGGATGTCCAAAATCCCAAAAGTATCTGAATGTCTGTTGCTGGATTTTCGTAAGCAGTTCATCATCGGTTATCAGTGGGTATTTCAATGTTGAATCGAGTGCAGTAAAAAAATCCTTGTTAAAACCATAGAAATCATGCCCATCTGTAGATGTTATTTTTACGGAAAGGTTGAAGTAGTATTTTGTATAACCCTCCATTTTAGTATTGTTGGTTACTGATAAAGCTGAGTCATTGTTAAGAAAGTTAATTGTAACAGGAATTGATCCATCTGATTTATAGAGTTTAACATTATCCTGTACACTATTTCTTTCAAGTGGTTCGCTGAATTTAATTTCAATAGCTGTTTGTAAAGGAATGTTTTTAATACTTTTCTGTGAATAGAAGTCTTTCCCGTTAATAGTAATTGAGGAAATTTTCATCTCACCGTTTTTAGTTCTGAACAGGTATGTTATTCCTTTAAATTTTTCCCCTTTTGTACCTGTAAGTCCATCTTTTATCTTAAATATATAAGATTTATAATAATTGAAAGGCTGATCAGTTCTGATCGAGATCGTTTTATAATTATTAAGATATGAAATTGTGTAATTATATGTGTTTGAATCAATATCTGATATTTCCAGATTGACAGCTACTATCACGGTATCAATTGAGTGTGTGAAAGTTATTACTATTGGCTGGTCGACAGGAACATCAACTGTTTCCCTGTCAGGATTCAGATCTGTTGTTCCAACTTTTGCTGAGATTATCTGAAGAGGGTCGTTTGATAATTGCTGGTCAGTATCCTCTTTTTTACAGGAGTTTACAGCGAAAATTATTAATACCTGAAGCAATAGGGATAAATATTTCATTAGTGTGAGAATTAAGTAAAAAGGAGGGTTCCTAATGTATCAGAACCCTCCATCAAAATTAACAAAAATTCAAATGTTCTCTATTTCTACTTTGCTTTTTCAGCATTGTAAAGCTCATTTACTTCACTTTCTGTCAGCGCCACATCAAATATCCTCAGATCATCCATATATCCTTTATAGGTGTTTTCAGCATTTGAATATACTGCCCAACTTGTGGCTGTATTATCACGGCTTCCGGCATAACCCAAAGCAAGACCTTTGTCAATAAGATCACTGACACCTTCTTCATTTACGGACATATCTTTTAGTGACCATTCAACAGTATCAAGATCCAGATCTACCTGCATAATTTTCGTACCATCTATAAAGATAGTTTTTATTGAGGTATTTACATCAAATGTCATAGTTAGCATATGCCATACTCCGTTAGCAACAAGGGAGGATATTGAGCCAGTGTAATCATAAAGTACCTGACCGCCTATAGTGCCATCCCCGTTTGGATCAGTCCATGCGGTACCGTATAGATGGCCTTGAGGATCAGGATTAACAATATGACTGGTGGCAAGTTTCATCCATCCAACTCCGTCAGATCCAAGTTCCATGAAATATCCTCTTTCTACAGCAAGTCCGAACATAAACCTTGAACCTGAATAATCATCGGAATTAACTTTAAACCACACACTGAAAGTCATACTGGGAGAAATAAAAGCAGAATTGGCTGCATATTCAATCAGATCACCTTGTCCTGCAGAGGCAGCGCCGGAAAATTTAACAGCACTATTTACAAATCCACTTCTATCAGTATCATAAGTAACCTGTTCAAAAGTCGGTTCGAAATTACCTACTGTAGCGTTGGCATCACCATCAAATTTCCAGTAAGCAACCTGATGAGCTTCCTGAGGTGGAGTAACCACCTTCTGTCCTGTTGTGGTAAATGTACGGTTGGTTGCAGAGAAACCACCTTCATCTTTGGGCTTGATCCCTGAGGCTAAAGTCAGAGTGTATACTCTTCCTCTCTCCAAATCTGCCTGGGGAGTGATTGTTACATCAGTTCCGGAAGCAGTAACATTCACAGTTGGATCAACTGCTCCACCAGTAAGCATAAAATTAGCGGCAGTGGCAGTCTGGGGATCTACATCCTTTGAAAAGGTTATAGTGATCACAGCATCTAATGGTACATCCGAACCGGCAACGGCGCCATTCAGATCAACAGTTACTTCATTACCAGTTTCCAGACTGGTACCGACAGCTTCAATGCTTATTATCTCCAGGTCTGAAGGATCTTCATCTTTTTTACAGCCCTGGAAAGCGATAAGCCCTCCAATAAGCATTAACGAAATAAGAAATTTAATTGTTTTCATAATAATAAGATTTAAGTTAAGAAATTAGAATTCAATCATAAATAGTTTGGGTTTTGAATAATTACTCCTTCGGAAATATATATTTCATTTGCAGGTATCGGCATTAATTCATTCTTCCCGGAGAGAAACCCTAAAGGTCCTAATACTTCTTCTGCTTTATCTGTACGTACAAGGTCCCAGAAGCGATGTCCTTCAAGAGCCAGTTCGCGATGGCGTTCCTCAAGTATTATATCCCTGAGTTGTTCCTTGTTTGTAGTTATAATATCTGGTAAAACTGAAGGATTACTGCCACGAGCTCTTTCACGCACCTGATTAAGATATGTGAGAGCTTCGACCGGTTTATCATTTTCATTAAGTGCTTCTGCTGCAATAAGAAGAACATCTGCATAACGTAATATCCGGCGGTTATGCCCCCAGGAATACCTGGGTTCTGTACCGGGCATAAAAGTTTTCTGATTATAACATTCAATTTCAAGTATCTCAACTTTCGTTTCATCGGTGTAAGTGGTGTCAGGTGTACCCAAGTCACCTGTTACAGTTATTCCTTCAATGGTCTCACCAATAAAAACAATAGTGGCATCCATACGTGGATCGCTTCCGAAGAATTGAATCAATTCCCAGGTTGGTCTGCCGAAACCCCAGCCAAGGTTAGGTGTACCGCGTACACTTATTGTATTGGCATACTGGTTTCCTCCATAAAGGATTCCCGATTCGGTAACTGCGCCAATTTCAAAAATCGAACCGGTTCCATTCTCTCCATCTTCCGAAAAAACATGAGCAAAATCAGGATCCAGAGTATATTGTCCCGAATTTATTACCTCGAGGGCATATTTTTCTGCATTTATAAAATCTTTGCGAAACAGATACACTTTAGATAGTAATCCACGGGCAGCTCCTTTGCTCACTCTTCCCATGTCTGCGGTATTATACTCACTTTTCTCAGGGAGGTATTCCATAGCAAATTCCAGATCGGGAATTATAATCTCTTCGTATATCTCACTTTTTGATGAACGAGGTAGTTTTTTGGGAGGACTGGTACTGACAACTTTTGGCACATCACCATAGGCCCTTACAAGGGTGAAATAGAAATAAGCCCTGAGGAATTTGACCTCTGCAGACAACCGGTTACGCATATTTTCGTTCATCTCAATCCAGGACAGGCTTTCAGTTACCAGGTATGACCGCCGTATCCCCTGGTATAGGGTTGACCACCAACTCTGGATGGAACTGGCGCTTGAATTAAATGTAAAATTATCAAATTGATTGATCATGATGGCATCTCCCGGACTGCTTCCTTTCGATGCTTCGTCTGACATAATATCGAGGATAGGGAATCCGCCTGAGTGAAAGTTCCATATTAGAAGGGTGTTATACACACCATTGGTTGCCAGTATAGCATCTTCAGCTGTTGCCGGAAATGAGGCAGTAGTAAGATATCCTTGCGGGGGATTGTCTAAAAAATCTTCACAGCTTGCACTGAACAGTAGTGTGATAATCGTGATTATGAATATTTTTCTTTTCATTACAGCTTATCTTTAAAATGAAACGTTTAAACCCATCGTATAATATGAAGTTATGGGATAAATTCCCTGGTCAATCCCTGATGATAATGGTGAACCGCTAATTTCGGGCGAGTAACCCGAATAGCCTGACAGTGTAAACAGATTGGTTCCCTTGAAGTAAATCATAATTGATTTTAAACCAAGATTTGACATCATTTTTTCCGGAAACTCATAACTAAGCATAAGAGTTCTTAACCTGAAAAAAGAGCCACTTTCAATAAAATACTCTGAGGTTTCATAGTTGCCGGCAAGAGAACTAAGAGCAGGTTCGGTGTTTGAAGAACCTTCACCCTGCCAACGGTCTTTCACCCTGTCCTCAAAATTGTATATGCCGAATCGGGTTTGATTTTTTCCATTATAGATTTCATTTCCAAGTTGTCCGTTGAAATCAAATCCCAGGCTGAATCCTTTATAGGAAAGATTTATCGCAAATCCGTAAATCAGATCAGGAATGGGTGAACCAAGGATTACGCGGTCATCAGAAGTAATTACTCCATCGCCATTAGTGTCTTTGTAAATAAAATCTCCAACTTTCTGCCCGTAGATAGAAGGATATTTATCCAGTTCGGCTTCATTTTGAAAAATACCCTGAATTTTATAACCGAAGAATGACCCGATTGGTTCTCCAATACGTGTTACAGTGACACGTTTTCCATTTGAGAGCTCTCCGGAAAAGATAACGGAATCACTGGGAGTTGTGGCAGCAATTGACAGTACTTCATTGTGAATTGTAGCTCCTAATGCACTTACTGAGTAAGAGAAATCATTCAGTTGTTGTTTCCATGTAAAATTAAATTCCAGTCCCTGATTCAATACGCTGGCCGCGTTGAATCGTACACGCTGAAAAGAACCAAATCCATAAAAACCTGGTATATCAAGCATTACCAGGATATCATCAGTCTTTTTGCGGTAGAAATCTATTTCACCGATAAGTTGATTTTGCAAAGTACTGAACTCGATCCCGGCATTTGTCTGATAAGTGTTCTCCCAATGAATATCATCATTCCCGGTTGAAATATATGTAGCACCCGGCTGTAATCCTTCCGGGTTTCCGAATACTGCACCATATTGATTACCTATTAATGAAAATCGGTCGAACCATCCGATCTTTTCATTGCCGATAACACCCCAGCTTGCTCTCACTTTCAGATTGTTAATGAAGTTATTATCAGGGAAGAATGGCTCCTCGGTTACATTCCATCCAAGAGCAAAAGATGGAAAATATCCGAAACGGTTTTCCTCATTGAACTTTGATGATCCATCTGCACGAAGAGAAACAGTAAAAAGATATTTATTATTGTAGGAATAGTTAGTCCTGAACAGGTAGGATATCATCGAGTTTGTAAACGCATCACCCAATCCTTTACTTATCTGAACAGTATCGGTAAGTGCTGCATTGAAGTACCAGTAAATAGGATCCTCACGAATCAAACGATTTACGGTAATATTTGGACTTTCGAAAAATCTTTGCTGCATAGTATAACCAACAAAAGCATTCAAACGATTTTTCCCGAATTCATTATTATAAGTAAGTGTATTTTCCCAAATCCAGGTACGGTCTTCAGTGAAGTCAATACTCAGGGAATTACGGGAATTTTGCTGTGTAGCCGAGACATAATATTCGGGCGCAAAATTCCTGTTTTTGGCATTCCTGTAATCTAACTGGTAACTGGTTTTAAGTCTAAAATTTTTTAGGAAGGTTAGTTCACCATAAAAATTACTGACTATTCTTAGAGTTTTTGTATTGTTGTTTGTAATATCAATAGCTGCCAGGGGATTTCCTGTCCCGCGTACTTCGGTAAAATCTCCGTTATCATCAAAGGGTAGATCAATAGGCCAGGCCCGGTAAGCAGCAATAACTACATTAGGAGCCACATCATCATCCGTATAAGCTGCTGAAATACTGTTGCCAATGTTCAGAAATTCCCGGGCTTTATATTTCGTATTCAGCTTTATACTGTAACGCCGGTAATTAGATTTTGGGATAATCCCTTCCTGATCATTCATCCCTGCTCCGAAATAGTAATTCAGTTTGTCTGATCCACCGGCAACAGACAAGTCATAGCTTTGCATCAGCGGATTATTTTTGAAAACAGCATCCTGCCAATCGAAGTTGTCAACCGCGTCGAGGTTGTTTATAGTTCCGGGATTAATATCATTAAGCGCCATGGCAAACTCACGACCATTGAGAATATCAAGTTTCTTTGGAAGCTTTTGTATACTCAATTCAGTTCTAAAACTTACCTGAGGTTCAATATTACTCCCCCCTTGTTTTGTAGTAACAATAAATACTCCATTAGCACCCCTTGATCCATAGATTGCTGTTGCAGATGCATCTTTGAGCAGCTCAATTGAATAAATATCACTGGAATTAAGAAAGGAAATATTATCTACAATTACTCCATCAACCACATAAATTGGATTGGAGTTATTTAGCGTTCCAACCCCTCTTACCCTTACTATTGGATCTGCACCCGGTTCACCTGAGGAATTTGCTATCTGGACTCCGGCAATCTTGCCCTGTAATGCCTGCAAAGGGTTCGATGATGATGTTTTAATCAGATCTTTTCCACGAACTGAAGAAACAGATCCTGTAAGGTCACTTTTCCTCACGGTTCCATATCCAATTACTACAATCTCATCAAGACCGGTAGTTACAGGTTCTAAAATAACATCAATAGATGTTTGATTTCCAATTGTGATTTCTTTTGATTCATAACCCAGATATGAGAATATAAGGATTTTGTCTTCAGGTTGAATTTGTATCTTGTAATTACCATCAATCTCTGATACTGTTCCACGCAATGTTCCCTTAATAAGAACATTTGCCCTGGGCAAGGATTCACCTGTGTCAGTGGCAGTTATCCTGCCTGTTATGAACATTTCCTGGGAATATAAACCTGAAAAGCAAATAAAAGAAACAACTAATACTGTATAAAACTTTTTTGTCAGAATATTCATATATGATTTTATTATTGTATTTATTATTTTATTCCTGTCAAATTTGTTTAGCACTCTTAAACAAGTTTTTAATGTATATAATTTCATAAGTCTACTCGGATTTATCCAACCAACCACCGGTAAAACCTGCTTTCATTAAACCGTTAACAACATATCTGTTTTTTTTCATAAGATCCCAGATCAGTCCGGTTTGATAGTTTTCAAGCTGAATAATTACAGGTCCCTGGTCAAGTCCAAGGTAATCAACATCAAACCAACCGTCTTCATTACCTTCTCCAAAAGTATAAGTAAGGTTAAAAGCATCTTTAAATCCATATTCCTGGTATAGTTTTTCTCCGAACTGTTGTTTCATGGCATACAGAGCATCGATACATTTATCAGGTGCAAATGGGATAGATCCTCCTGCAGCAGTAGGCGTAATTGTTCCGTCATCTATAATCCTTATTTTGCTTGCTCCCCGTGCCATATAAGTTCTGAACCGTATAGTATCATTATTTATGATATGTTTAGAATTTACAGGTCCGTCGCAGGCAGTTAAGCCCCAGATATTTTTTGAATAACCTTTAAAATTAAAAGGATTATCAATACAGTAAGAGCGGTTACTGAGAGTTGCCCTTTTCGAATTTTCAAAGTAATCAATACCTCTGTTTTTCATGTATGGATCGAAAATTCCGCGAAAATCAATGAACATATGAGAGAACTGATGACCGAAAAGGGAATAGAAATTAATATGTTCCTGCCCATAGAATTCCCTCCATTTGTAGGTTTTACACCATGAATTCCATGCTGTATCGTGAATGGCATGGGTGAGGGAACCCATTGCTAAAATAATAACAGCCATAGCTTCATTATACCCCTGCCATTGGGCATTAATGAATCCTTTTTCGGGATGCCATCCCATAGACATGTATTCATTATTGTTCATCGCCCAGTCCCATTCAACCCTAAGAAAAAGTGAATCTGCCAGTGCTCGTATTTCTTTTTCACAAGGGGTATTCTTATTAAAATAGGACTGGCATGCAAGTATTCCTGTCATAAGCCAACCGGTGTCGATTGTTGATAATTCAACTTTTTCATAACGGTCTCCTGTGCCATAGTTCAGAAAATGATAAAAGAAGCCACGGTATCCTGAAACACCTGATGAATCAGGACCCTGTCGAGAGTTCCATAACCATTTGAATGTATTAAGTGTCCGAATGCTTCCCTCATCACGGGTAATAAACCCATTTTCAATTCCGATAAGGTAAGCAGTCAGGCCAAACCCTGTGGCTGCAATACTGGTAAACTGATGTGTTGGATATCTGTCAGGTATTTGCCAGGTGGGTTGATCAACCTGTTCCCAGAAGAAATTAAATGTTCGATGCTTCAGGTCTTCGAGAAATGCTTCCTGTCTGCTATTTATATTTTCGATGCTATTTGGTTTACAAGCTAATAACAGAAATAGTGACAGCCATATTGTAATCTTTCGTATCATTTCTTTTTAATACTTTGCTTTTAAAATTGTGTATTACTCTTTGATTGTATTGAACAAATCATTAAAAAATACGATATTTAACAACACATCACTTTAATATTAATCAGAGCATATTTGTAAATATACAACAAATAGCTATATAATTGAAAATCTTTACTTTCACTTGACAACTTCATTACTACATCAGATTTTTACTGTTTTCTGTTTTTCTTTATCCTGCAAGGGATATAAGAATTAATTTTCAAAACAGGAAAAATGTATTTAAAACCCGAAAAGGATATGTTTTTTTGGATAGATTAAAACCGCATTATAAACTCCACAAGATTTTCTTCAGTTTGTAAACCAAGCCGTTGACGGAGTCTATAGCGTTTCACTTCAATTCCCCGTAATATGACCTCTACCCGCTCTCTTACTGATTCAAGATTCTTTTTGTTCAATAAGGCAAAACCATTATCAAGACAAATCATGTAAAGAGAATCATTCAGTGTAAGTGTGTAAATCCCTTTCTGAAAATGGCTTGCCTATATATTGTTGTAGTTATCAAATTCAAAATAAGATACCGGTTCAACAGATCCTTCAACTTCATGTGAAAAGCTTAAACCGGCTTCAGATTTTTTATAAATCACAAAAGTAGTATATGTACTTTGAATCTGATAACCGGCATATTTCCCCGGAAATGGTTTTATGTCGAATCCTCCGGTTACTGAGGATATCTTAATCAGCCCTTTATCAGTAATACGATAAGTTCCATTTGTATGTACGCAGATCAACTCATCCCCTGTTTTTTTACACAACTAAATCTTCAGCGAAGCTAATAATACAGTTAAATTAAAAGGTAAATAGCAATGGATCAGTAAGCTTCTCTGATGTGACAGTAATTAAGTCCTGATCACGAGGCAGCCTGCGATCATATCATGCAGAGCCTGTTTTTTTTCTGTTAACCCGGCAAGAATATAACCGATCATAAATATCATTCCGGATATGATCTTTCCAAAATAGCGGCCTGTTGCTCTTGCGAATGATATCTTGTTTCCCTCCATGTCAGTGACTTTCAGACCAAGCGCCATCTTTCCCAGTGTTGCCTGTTGTTTTGATGATTCCATAAGAGCAAAGTAAAGCCAGCTAACAGCTGTTAATGTAATGGTAAGTAATAGCACTGTTCCTACAATGCCTGCTATACCCAGGAATTTTGACTCTTCGCAGCTATCCAGTTCAGAAAGGGCGATACCGGAGAAGATAATAGTGCCGATAAAGGGTAATGAGATAACAAACCCTATCGTACCAAGAATAATGTCATCAATAAGATAGGCGACGAAACGCAGCCAGAAACCGGCATATTTTACCTGACCGGTGTTTTCAGATTCGAGTACTTCCATAATATTTTTTTTGTTTGGACTAAAATTACAAAAAATAATTAAGAGTGAAGAGTTTGAAGATGTTTGAAGTTTGAGGTTTGAAGAGGAAGAAGTCGAAAGTTAAAGAGTTGAAAAAGTGAGCAACCAGCACTAAAAATATATCTTATATTGCATCACCGGGAAAAATCCAAGCTGATATACGAGTTTTACTGTCTGGGTCTCAGAATCATAAAATTGCATAAGTGGATTCTTATGATTAGTAACATTTTCAATATATAGCATCCATTCCTGCGCTACTTTTTTCGAGTTATTTCTGTAACCGAGTTTAATGTCAGCTTTTAAGTAGTTTGAGAATTTTTTGCTGAACGCTTCGTTTTCTTTATAAATCATATCATAGTAAAAATCACTATTTTGGGCTATTGTCGCTTCTAAATCTACAGGAGTATGACGTCTTCCTCCTGCCCAGGTAACTGTCAGATCAAAAAACAATACCGATCGGTTGTTCAGATTGAATTCTTTTCCAACCAGGGAATTGAACACGAAATTTCCATTAAATGCAGTATTTCTTTCAGTTCCATCACTACCCGTGTACTTTGACTCAAACAATGAAAGGGTAAATAAATAATAATAATTATTACTGAAGAATTTCTCCAGGGTAAACTCAAGGCCATAGTTTTTCCCTGTTCCATTATTCACAAGGCTGTCTGACGTTTCAACTCCAAACGAGGCACCGGTGTTTAGCATACTGTATGTGCTTTCTTTCGCTTCAACAGGAACATCAAACAATTTTTGGTAATAAGTTTCGGCTTTCAGTCTTAAGTTTTCATTAATGATATAATCGTACCCAAGAACAACATGATGCGCTTTTGTATAGGCAAGTTCAGAATTGGTTTGAACATATGAATTGTCTGATAGTTGGGTTTCCAGGAAAATGGAAGATAGTTGCTGTATTCTGTTGTGAAAACCGTAGCCGGCATTAAGTTTCATAGCATCATTAAGCTTCCATTGCATACCAAACCTGGGCTCAACAGATACCTGTCCATTATGATCAAAGTATATTACATGAACTCCCGGAGTTATATGAAATCTGTTATTGAATTTATATAACCACTGATTATACAACCTGTATAAAAACACTCCATCGGAAAGAGTCTTCTTGATGTTTGTAAGATATCTGTAGTCATTAATTGAAGAAAAATACACTTTCGAGTTTAGATCAAACCCCATACGGTCAATTGTTGCGCCTGTTATGAAGGATAATTGTGAATTGATCTTTCTGTTGAGTACAAAATTGTAGGATAATTTAGTTGACGATGAATGGTCGTTATAAAACTCAAACGGGTTCAGGTCAATATCGAGAGTATCAAGCTGTGTCCACCCCTTCTCATATAATAGAGATATTGTGTGCTTTGAATAGGTTTTAGGATTATGTACCTGAGAATATGATATAGCACCAAAACCCAGATCAGATCCGTTATATATATCCTGTTCGCCAGGTGAATAGATATTATCACCTTCCTGGTCGGATGCTTTAATTGCAATATGGCTGGTTCCTCCCAATCCAAAAAATGAAATTTCCCCTTTCTTCAAAGGAAATACGAGCTTAAAGGCAATATCCTGGTAGTAGGGGATACCGCCTCCTGTACCGATGTCTAATCCAAGATCTTTCATTAATCCTAAGGTGGAGTACCGGTAGTTGGCAATAAACGAACTCCTGTTTTTTTTACTGAATGGACCTTCAGCCCCAAGTTCAAATCCATTAAAACCAATTTGTCCGAGAAACTCATATTTTTCATTATTACCTGATTTCAATTTCAGGTCAAACACACCTGACAAGGCATTTCCATATTGTGCGGGAAAGGCTCCTGTAAAAAAATCGGAGTTTCTGAGGTTGTGATTATTGAGCATCCCGACAGGACCTCCGGTTGTTCCCTGTGTTGCAAAATGATTCGGGTTTCCTATATCAACTCCCTCAAGTTTCCATAGCAAACCCGATGGGCTGTTTCCCCTGATAATGATATCATTCCTCTGATCATTGGCGCCTGATACCCCTGCGTAGTTCATTGCCATTCTTGCCACATCACCACGACTGCCGGCATATTTTTCGGTTTCCTCTATTGTAAATGCACGGGCACTAATGGTTGCCATTTTATTTATGGGTTGTTCCTTCGACTTGTGTGCAACCACAACAACTTCTTCGGCAGTGAAAGCTTTTTCCTCCATCTCGAGATAAAGATTTATTTCTTTCGCAGAAGTTACAATCAGGTTATTGATGGTGATGGGGTTATAACCGAGGAATCTAATCTGTATGGTTCTCCGCCCGATTGGTACTTCTTCGAGTCGGAAATTTCCATTTACATCTGATGATGTTCCTGTAGTAGTTTCGCCGCCTAATAATGCAATTGTTGCTCCGGGTAGGGGACTTTTCGAATGTTTGTCCACTACAACGCCACGGATTGTTTGAGTAAGTTGCTCCTGGGAAAAAAGGTTCACGGGAATTATTGTGCAAAACAGGGAAAAAAGGAATATTATTTTTTTAATAATCATAGCAATAAAATAATTTTCAAATATGCATAAAAAAAACCTGAATTTCAGTCAATATTTTTATAGATTTGATGTTATATCATTTATCTGTGTATGACAATAATGGACAAAGATTCAGAAGCAGCTATTGCTTCAAAGTTTATTAACCAAACAAACCGCCACCTGTTTTTAACCGGAAAAGCCGGAACAGGAAAAACAACTTTTTTGAAGTATATTTCTGAATATACTCATAAAAACTCTATTGTTGCTGCTCC
>JAUXED010000171.1 GCA_030618105.1 Bacteroidota bacterium
TAACGTATTAATTTTAAAAACATATTCACTATGAAAACAGAAAAAAAATCAGACATTAACTCCGAAAGACTTTATTCACTTGATATTCTCAGAGGTTTTGATATGTTCTGGATAACAGGCGGAGCATTCCTTTTTGCTGAACTTGCAAAATTTACAAACTGGGGGTTTCTTAAAGCTTTTTCCCACCAGCTTGAACATGCGGAATGGAGTGGTTTTGCCCTGTGGGATCTGGTATTCCCGCTATTTATGTTTATTGCAGGTGTCGCCATTCCTTATGCGCTTCTGGCAAAACGGGAAAAAGGAGTTCCAAAATCCACACTCTATAAAAAAATTACCCGCAGACTTATACTTCTCGTAGTTTTAGGATTTGTGTATAACGGTTTTCTACAGCTTGATTTTGAAAACATGAGATATGCCAGCGTTCTTGGTCAAATTGGTTTCGCCTACTTTTTTGCATCGCTGATTGTATTGAATGTAAAAAAAATCCAATCATTAATTTTATGGGTTGCAGGTATCCTTGTTGGATATGGTATTATTCAACTCTTTATTCCTGTTCCGGGTATTGGCGCAGGTGTTCTGACCCCTGAAGGTTGCATTAACGGGTATATTGACCGTATGTTGCTTCCGGGACGTTTACATGGTGGAAGTTTTGACCCTGAAGGTTTATTGTGTATCATATCAGCTACAGGGATCACCCTTATGGGCGCTATAGCAGGGAAAATATTAAGGAACAGGGACATTGATAAATACAGGAAAGTAATTATTCTTGTCTGTACAGGTATCGGATTATTCATGCTCGGACTTATCCTGAAAAACTGGTATCCTGTTATTAAGAAGGCATGGACAACAACTTTTAATCTTTATGCCGGAGGAATTTCTTTTGTCCTGGTGGCTCTCTTCTACCTTATTGCTGATGTATGGAAATACAGGAAATGGGGATTTTATTTTAAGGTAATTGGTGTGAACTCGATCACTATCTACCTTGGTGTTCAGGTTATTGATTTCAGACATACTTCAGACTTTCTTTTCGGCGGACTTGCAGAAAACCTGGGGGACTTTGGACCGGTTCTGGCTGTTATTGCATATCTGGCAGTTGTGTGGTTATTTATGTATTATCTTTATAAGAAGAAGATATTTTTGAGGGTATAAGTAATAGAAGAGCTTAGAGCTAAGGGCTGAGAAAGAAGAAGAGAAGAGTTTAAGGTTTGAGGTTACTTAAGCTGAAATAATGGATTGCCGTCTGCTTTAGCTGACGGTGATAATGCAAAGAAAAAATCGGGCTTTAGCCCTTTATTCTATCAAAACCATATTTTTTTATAAAAAGTTCAATCTCCTCATCCCATGTCATTTTTTTATGATGTTGTTCCTGGTTTTTGATATAATCTCTTACTTTATTTACATGAGAATGACTCACTGATACAGCAAAATAATCATCTTGCCATAAGAATTTATTTCTTAGTAAATTAGATTTATTAATCCAATAGGAACTTTCTCCTTTAATCAATTGCATAACATCAGAAATATTTTGTTTCTTCTGTAAAGATATTAATGCGTGTAGATGCTCCGAATATCCATTAATAAAATCAATATAAATATCCTTTATTTTTGCATTTTCTCTAATATGTTCAATGACTTTGTTTTTTATTCCTGATTTTAAGAATGGTTGGCGCTGCCTAGTGCTCCAGACACAATGAATCCATAGTTTAACATAAGACATATTATTAATATTTTTTTCTATAATTTATATTATATGGGCTAAAGCCCTTATGGGTTGGTTGTATCATTAATCCGTCAGCTAAAGCAGACGGCAATCCAGAATCCCTTTATTGAAAGGTCATTAAGTGGTTTTAAATTCTGTTTCTAAAAAACCTACCTTAAGCTAATACCTAGCCCGGCAGTTACAACGGAATAATTTGCTTTGGTATAGTCGGCATGTATGGTAAGAACACCAAAAGTCAGTCTCATTCCCGCATTTAATCTTACCCCGCTAAAACTATCAATATCAATTGATGGTATTTCAACCACGTTTGCGTCGGTATAAACCGCACCGGTTGTTGAAATTAACGGGTCGAATGAAGGAAGTGCAAAGTTACCATCAACGGCAATTGATGTTGATGTACCGCTATATCCCACTCCACCAAAAAATGTCACAATAGGAAGTTTCTTGGAAACAAGCAGGTTAAAAGTATAAGCTGATACATCCATATTGACTTTCTGATTTTCAAAATCACTGGCATCATAAGTCATATTGTTATAGCTCTCCGGTTCCATAGTAACCGGAATTCCCACGCTTACTTTGGTATATCCACCCATTAATGAAATAGAAACCGGGAAAAGGTCTGATCCTGGCAAATATTGAACAAGACTGTGCTTTAAACCTACTCCCCACATACCGAATGAACCATCGGCAACAGTTAGTTTCGGAATAAACCGACCGATCAGTTCAGTGCCAAGTGGAAGTCCTATCCCGGCTTTAATCATTGGCAGAGGAATAATACCCCAGTTTATCCCGGGAGGTGATTCAAATGAGGCAAGTGGGATATCACCATATGTAGGATCGGTATAAATGTATTCCAAGGTTGGTCCCGGGTCATTTGCACCAGCAATGGTTGGAGCCATGGAGTTTCCCGAAACTGACAGGTTACTTAAACTCAGATCGGAAAGATCAAAGGTCTTTGCATCTTCCGGGATCAGTGTCGTGCTTACTGAGAATGTAATATCAAATCCACCAAGCTTATGTGGTTTACCCGTATTGTACCAGCCACCGTTCAAACTTGACCCAAATGCATTGGCATAAGGAGTTATGTATCCTTCAAGTACTTTTATCCCATCATCAACTCCTCCTTTAAATAAATCGAAATTTATCTGGGAATAACCAGTCGCAGAAAGCATTAGTAATCCGGCAATAACCGAAAATATTTTCAATAATGATTTTTTCGTCTTCATAA
>JAUXED010000142.1 GCA_030618105.1 Bacteroidota bacterium
ACACAACTATTTTTATTAGCTTTTTACAAATTCCACCCTTCGGTTGGCTGCTTTACCTTCAGGTGTGTCGTTAGTATTTACAGGTTTACTCTCTCCAAAACCTTTGGATGTAAGCCTGCCGGCGTCGATTCCCATCGAAATAAGCTGGTCCAATACAGTTTTCGCTCTCTTCTCCGACAGCTTCTGGTTAAAGTCAAAATCACCATCACTGTCTGTATGACCTTCAATACTGAAATTTACCTCCGGATGTTTTGACAGGAGATCGTAAATCCCGTTTAAAACCCCCATAGACTCAGGACGCAGGCTTGCCTTGCCTGTGTTAAAACGTATTCCGTTTGATACTATCTTACCATCCTGCAGGAATTTGTCGTAAAGTTTTTGTCCACCTTCGGCAATCCTTATATTTTTCATATAGAAATTAACAGGTGTTGTATTAATAATCGAAATGGACAATCCGGTTGGATTATATTCAATGTGTGGAATGTTTAACATCCTAACATCATCGTAATACACTTTCAAGGAACGAATATTGAATCCTATTGAAATATGCCTCCAAAAGGGATTTTTTCTATTGTACCAAAGACCGTCGCTTCCGGAAACAAGATTATCAGAACTACTGTATTGAATTCCACCAGGGAATAACTTAATATTTTGTAAAGACTGACCGGTGCCTTTTTGGTTTTTTTTATCATACAAAGCCACGAAATATTTTGCTGAATGTGGTTCAATGTCATAATAAACATCAAATTCAATTGTGAAAATATCGGGAAGGTAATCCTGTTCAGGATTTTTTAAATAAGGTATTATACAGCTTGAACCAGACATGAACATGATGACATTTTCACCTCCAAATTGTGCAATTTCAACATTCCCATATTGTAAATCCCATCGCGAAGGAAACTCGCCGTTTTCTTCACCTTCCAAATTGTCTTCAAAAATTATTTTATCACCGGGTACAAAATCGTATTTTGCCCAGACGAGGGAAGGCTTAGTTTGTGCTGCATCAGTGGCATCCTTTGTTTGTCCGGCAACTTGTTCAGATTGTTTAGTTTCTGATTGAGGAGGTTCTTTTTGTTTTTTATTTTTTTTAAATAACCCTCCTATTCCTTTTTCAAGTTTGTTAAAACCTTTATTGATCTCCTTATCAATATTTTTGTTTATTCGTTTTTCACCTGCCTTTTCGGTTTTTTTGACAGGATCCTTAACCTGACCCAATAAACTTTCCTGGGACATTAAAAAGAATACGCTAAGTGCAAAAAATAATGTAACGATTTTTTTCATAATACTTATTTTTAAATTATTAAATAATTCTTTTTCAGTAAATTGTTTAAGTCCTTGATGACTTCAAAAATTACTGTTGATAACATATTAAGAATATAGTTATCGCTTGAAAGTTAAGCATAATTGAAAAAAATTCCTATACCATAAATATGGGATATTTTAGAACCTTAAAATATTTTATAATCTGATAAGGAAAATTTTCTTGATTTTTAAGATCAAGAAAATCTACTCTCAGTTAGCGTTTATACAATCTATTCTAAACTTCCTTTTTTACCCTTTAACATCCAATTAAAACTGCGTCCTACGGGACAACTTACTTTATACTACCTACTTCTTACTCTCTTCCTTAACCCGCCCATCCTTCTCTATCAAGGTTCCGGTACTGGATAGCTTCAGCAAGGTGATTAGCTTGAATATTCTCACATTGTTCAAGATCAGCAATTGTCCTTGAAACCTTCAATATCCTGTCATATGCCCGGGCTGAAAGACCCAATTTGTCCATTGCCGTTTTCAGCATTTCTTTACCCGCCTGGTCAACATAGCAATGCTTTCTCTGAAGTTTTGTATTCATTTGTGCATTGCAATAAATATCCGGATCATCAGCAAATCGTTTCTCCTGGATATTCCGTGCTTTAATAACTCTTTCTCTCACCACCTCGCTTGATTCAACAGCCATTTTATCAGACAGTTTGTCAAACGGAACAGGAACCACTTCAATATGGATATCAATCCGGTCAAGCAATGGTCCGGAGACTTTATTCAGGTATTTCTGAACAATTCCCGGGCTGCACATGCATTGTCTGTCAGGGTGGTTGTAATATCCGCATGGACAGGGGTTCATTGAAGCCACCAGCATAAAACTTGCCGGATATTCCACGGTAAATTTTGCTCTCGAAATTGTGATCATCCGGTCTTCAAGCGGCTGGCGCATTACTTCAAGTACCGTACGTTTGAATTCAGGAAGCTCATCGAGAAACAGTACCCCGTTGTGTGCCAGGCTAATCTCTCCCGGTTGAGGAAATGTTCCTCCTCCAACAAGAGCAACATCTGAAATTGTATGATGTGGTGATCTAAAAGGGCGGCCTGTCATAAGAGAGGTGTTTTTTTCTATTTTTCCTGCCACAGAATGGATCTTGGTTGTTTCCAGCGCTTCGCGAAGTGTAAGAGGGGGAATTATGGTATGGAGCCGTTTCGCAAGCATTGTTTTACCTGCACCAGGCGGACCGATCATAATTACATTATGACCACCGGCTGCTGCTATCTCCAGTGCTCTTTTTACATTCTCCTGCCCCTTTACATCGGCAAAATCAAGATCGTACCTGTTTACATTTGCAAGAAATTCTTCTCTTATATCAACAATGGTTTGTTCAAGTTCCTTTTTACCGTTAAGAAATTCAATCACCTCACTAATATTCTTAACACCACAAACTTTCAGATCATCAACAACCGCTGCTTCACGGGCATTTCTCTCGGGCAGGATCAATCCCTTAAACCCATCTTCTTTTGCCTGGATAGCAATAGGCAGCACTCCCTTTATTGGCCGTAGTCCGCCATCAAGAGAAAGCTCTCCCATCATCACATACTCCTCCAGATCCTTATTTCCTATATATTCAGCGGCAGCAAGCACCCCAATCGCCAATGGCAGATCGTAAGCCGATCCTTCTTTTCTTACATCAGCAGGTGCCATATTGATAATTATCTTTTTACCCGGCCATTTGAAGCCATTTGTTCTGATTGCAGATTCAATTCGCTGCTGGCTCTCTTTTACAGCATTATCGGGTAAACCGACAAGGTGAAAATTTACTCCTTTAGAAACGTTCACCTCAACAGTTACTTTAGTGGCATCAATACCGTAAACGGCACTGCCAAATGTTTTTACAAGCATATTTTTTAAATAAGGTTTAGTTTAGTTTTTCTTCTAAATAATGTACAAGAGAATGTATCACTTTAATATGTATTTCCTGGATCCTGTCAGAGAATTTTGCTTCGGGTGTATTTATCAAAATATCGCACATATCAGCCATTTTCCCGCCATTTTTGCCTGTCAGCCCTATAACTTTCATCCCTTTTTCTTTTGCGGCATAAATTGCATTTATCACATTGGCAGAATTCCCGCTGGTGCTGATAGCAAACAAAACATCACCTTTATTTCCCACTCCTTCAATAAACCTTGAAAAAATAAAATCATACCCGAAATCATTTGCCGTACAACTTATATGAGCCGGGTCAGAAATGGCTATTGCCGGGATCGACTGCCTGTTTTCACGAAACCTTCCGGTAAGCTCTTCCGCAAAATGCATGGCATCACTCATCGATCCGCCGTTCCCGCATGATAGTATCTTTCCACCTGACCGGATAGATTTCAGCAACAACTGACCTGCTTTTTCAAGTTTGTCCCAGTTTTTTTCATCAGATATGAATTCTTTCAGTACATCAAGAGCTTCATTAAAATTATTCCGGAATAGTTGTTCCATGGGTTATTATATAGTTTAATCAAATGTACGAAAGATTCGTTTATTTCGAAAGTAGTTTTGTCTTTAAAATTGTTTTCGTTATTGAATTTGTAAAGCTATTTTCTTATTATCTTGCCTCACTGTTTGAAAAACAAAAAACTTATGGAAAGTAAAAACTCCCTGAAAACCCGTTTGTATGAGATCATCTTCGAAGCTGACACCCCCGCGGGAAAATCTTTTGATGTTTCCCTGCTGTTTATCATCCTGTTTAGCGTAGTCGTAGTATTGCTTGAAAGCGTTCCCAAAATTGAACAACAGTACGGGGCACAGCTTCATTTAGCCGAATGGATCATCACAATTATCTTTACACTGGAGTATATTATCAGAATTGGTGTTGTGTTGAAGCCTTCCCGTTATATTTTTAGCTTCTACGGAATTATTGATTTGCTGGCTGTTATTCCAACATACCTTGCTATTGTATTTGCAGGAGCCCAGGGATTAGTCATTATAAGAGCTTTGCGGTTTTTCAGGATTTTCCGTATCTTCAAACTTACCCGGTATACAACTGAAGGAGCGACTATTATCAAAGCCCTGAGAGCCAGTAAAACCAAAATCAGTGTATTTTTATTTGCTGTTCTCACCATTGTACTGGTAATAGGAACTGTAATGTATCTTATTGAGGGTGCGGAAAGTGGATTCACCAGTATTCCCAAGGGGATTTACTGGGCTATTGTTACTCTCACTACCGTTGGATATGGTGATATTGCACCTGCCACAGCTTTAGGTCAGCTCCTTGCCAGCTGTGTTAT
>JAUXED010000096.1 GCA_030618105.1 Bacteroidota bacterium
ACTTCTCAAAAGAGGAATTGACTCAATTAAAAATTATTTCAGGAATAAATTACACGTTTAAAAACTTTGCGAACGAAATATGGCCGGGATATGATCTTTCAAAAGAGTCCTATATTGCATATCTACCTGACAAATGGGCTCTTTATATAAATACACAGAATACAGTGGAGGATTTCGAGAGATACCCTCCTGAGTGGCCTGATCTGGGAACACAAGCTCTAATTCATAAAGGAACCTATAAAGATCTGGTTGGTCAGTTTGAATTCGATTTCCAAATAGATTCAATATCAACCTTTGCCATGGGGCTGCCGGGCAATCTGGTTTTTTCATTTGATAACCCGTCATATATGTTGTTCAGTACTACAATTCATGAGGGTTTTCACCAATACCAGCGGAAACATTTTGGTGAAATTCCATGGGCTAGAGAAGAAAACTATCCCATACTTGATAAGGAAAATACTGCCCTGGCTTCGCTTGAAATGCAAATCCTTAAAGATGCACTCGTAGAAATCCATGCAGGAAATGCTAATGAATTAGTTGAACTTATAAAACAGTTTGTTGCTGTCAGGCTTTTCCGTTGGGAACACTCAGATAATTTCGTTAAGAAATATGAACAAGGCCAGGAAATAAATGAAGGAACGGCACGATATGTTGAAATGAAAGCGGTAGATTGTTTCTTAAATCTAAACTGTGAACAAATAGGTAATCTGTTACTTACTGATCTTGCAAAAGATATGGCTGGTATATCAATGCCAGAGCTGTTGATTGATGATATGGAAGCACGTCTGACGGGTATTTCTGTATCACCGGAAGACATGCCACGATATAGGATTTATCCGGTTGGCGCCACGTTGGGTTATATAATGGATGAATTAAATATTAATTGGAAAGAAAAATTCCAAACAGCAGGATATAATGTTTCTTTTGCCAAATTATTAAATGAATATTTTGACATGGATGTTGATCACCTTGGAGTTTACCTTGATAAAGCCAAAGTAAAATATCGATATCAGGAGATCCTTACACAAGGAAGTGATCTTATTGACAAGTATTTTTCAAGTTACAAAAAAGCAAAGGATGAATTTGAAGGGCAACAGGGAATAAAAGTTGAAATCGATCTTCCTAACAACGGAATTTTGAGGTTTCGATCAACAAAATCGAGAAAATGGATTGTTGAAAATGGCAAAATCATACTTTGTCTCAACTATAATCTGTATTCTCTTAAATCAATGATTAACAATAACATGGTGTTAGAGATACATAACAAAGCATTATCCGATGAAAACGATTGGGAACAGAAAAGGAAAAAAGTAGTGTTTTTTATCCGGAATTTCTCAGAGTTAATTATTAACGATTCTCCTTTATCTTTGACAAAAGATATTGAAAAGAGCTTTGATAAAATTGAACTTGCAGGAGAGAATTTTAAGTTTGAAGCCGAAAGTAAGGGGAAAATTAATATTTATAATAACATAATAAAAATCGATTTAAGATAGTATAATATTGGTGCCTTACCTGAAAAATTTACTTAATTCTCGCAATAAAATTCTAATAGTATGTTCATTGGGATACCCAAACAATACTCCCTCAAACAATTTAAAAAGCATACCTTTCCTGTAACAGAAACCAAATAATAGGACGATTTTTTCGGAATGAGGTAATTCCGGGTGATGCCATCACTCAAAATCGTGAATCCCTGTAGATCAATGATCTGCAGGAGTTATTTTTATTTTGTTACATATATGTTACTCATTGGTACATATGGGTTAGATTTTAACATGTTCTTTTCCATATTGTTACTGGCATGCTGATAATTACCAAATTATTTGTAACTTGTAGAATTGTATATTCTTGCTGAATATCATTACATAGCTTATTTCTGATTTTATCAAGGATTTTTTATTTACAGTTTGACGATATCATATTTAAATAAGTGTTTCAGTGAAAAAAGCCCTTCCAGGGCATAGCCACAACGCTGACGATAATTAAGAATACAAAATGAATAAAAAAATAGAAATTATCGCAAATGTATCCCTTATTGTTATTGGATTAGTATTAGGTATATTCTTTTTTATATCAGAAAAGAATTTATAAATAATAATCTCCTGGTTAAGACTGATAGTCTCCCGAATGCCACTATTCATAGCCTGAACCGTTATACATATTCAATATATATTTAGATGATCAGGAAAATAAGATATGGATTGACACTAATTTAATTAACTATTATAAACATTAAAGTCATGGCAAACCCACTGTTTTTTGTTGATATGCATTGCCATCCGGCTCTAAAACCTTTTGGTCAAAGTTATCCAAATAATATAAACAGTGAGAATATAAATGATAAGAACTGTATTTGGCATTATGACCCACCTAATTGGTGGGACAAATTGAGAAATAGAGTATTAACTGTAACTAAATTTTCACAGTCAAACTTTTCTGCTCTGGCAAAAGGTAATATCAAAATTATTAATGCATCACTTGCACCTATTGAAAAAGGATTTTTTGTATCTCGTTTTGGTTCCGGAAATTTTGTTGATCGTATTTTAAATTTTGTAACTGAGGTTGGGACAAAAAAGGTTGATTTTATACAGGGGAACAATGATTATTTTTCTGAGCTCCTCAATGAATATTGCTTTTATAAACAATTGGATGGCAAAGTATTTACTGTAAAAAACACAGCCTTTCAATACAAACTAACAACTAACAATGATGACATTATAAAAAATTTAAGTAACCAGGTAAAAACAATATCTGTTGTCTTTAGTATTGAAGGTGGGCATGTATTTAATGAAAATGCTAACCGGCGTCCTGAA
Source organism: Bacteroidota bacterium (assembly GCA_030618105.1). Classification (GTDB taxonomy): domain Bacteria; phylum Bacteroidota; class Bacteroidia; order Bacteroidales; family VadinHA17; genus JADFUQ01. The sequence continues at coordinate 2,814 of JAUXED010000096.1, forward strand.
AGTAAAGAAATTATCAATAGGGTAAAGAAGGTTAAACAGTGGAAACACAGGCCGCTTTTCGTCTCTCTTACACATCATTTTTATAATGAATTGGGTGGTCATGCTGAAAGTCTTTCAAAGCTGGTTGGATTTGCAGTAACTCAAAAGTATGGTCTTGATACCGAATTAACAGGTTTAGGAAGAGAAGTATTAGATGAATTACTGGATAACACAAACAAAAACCGTATTTATATAGATGTTAAACATATGAGCAGGAAAGTGAGACAAGAATTCTATAATATACTTGGTACAGATAAATACAAAAATGAAGATATACCAATTATTGTAAGTCACGGGGCTGTTAATGGGTATGACTCCGTTTACGATGATGAAAATAGTACATCAGAAGAAAATGGAATATTTTTTGGCAAAGACATAAACTTTTTCAATGATGAATTGGTTAAAATCGCTGAATCAAAAGGACTATTTTGCTTACAACTGGATGACCGGAGAGTTGCCAGCAAAACAGAAGCTAAAAAGGTTAAGATATTAATGTCTAAGAGAAAGAAATTGAAATTGAGATCCAAATTCATATGGAACCAAATTCAACATATTGCTGAAGTTTTGGATGAGAAAGGATTATGCTCATGGGACACTACTGTTATAGGTTCTGATTTCGATGGCATTGTAGATCCGCCAAACGGTTTTTGGACTTCAGAAGATTTCCCATTGTTATATAATTATTTAAAAGATCATGCAGAAGATTATATGCAAAATATGAATAATACACTAAAAAATAAAAAAAATAAAAATATTGAACCGGAAACAATATTGAATAAATTGTTCACTCAAAATGCAATGAATTTTTTATCAAATTACTATGTTTGATCAGGTGAAACGGGTCCATGTTATTAGGTGGAATGTACACTACTAACCCTGAACTTATCATTTTTTGTTCATGCTCAAAAGATTTAAAAACTTTCAACATAATAAAAATAAATCCGATTTTTTCCAGTTTTTTTATAATTTTTTCCAACTATTTTTAGGATTCCGCATCTATAAATTGAACAGGATATGAATCAAAGTATTGATTTAAATATAGAATTGATAGAAAGGTGCAAACAGGGTGATATTAAAGCTCAGTTCAGTCTATATAAACGGTATTCGGGTGCTATGTATAATATTGCTATCAGATTTCTAAATAACAAAATGGATACAGAAGATATATTGCAGGAATCATTTATTACTGTATTTGGAAGATTAAATGAGTTGAAAAGAAATGAAGCATTTGGCAGTTGGTTAAAAAGAATTGTTATTAATAATTGTATATCCTTTTTGAAAAAAAACAAAATGCATTTTGAAGATATAGATAATCATAAATTGCCCGATGAGGATTATATTGATGTAATTGAAGAAAAGATTGACCCGGCTATCGTGCACAATGCAATAAAGGAATTACCGGAAGGTGCAAGGACAATAGTAATACTATATGCACTGGAGAATTATAAACACAGAGAGATTGCAGATCTTCTGAAAATCTCGGAATCTACATCTAAAACACAATATAAAAGAGCATTGGATCTGCTAAGTAAGAATTTAATAACTAAGAGTTATGTTAACTGATCTGGAGAAGTACCTAAAAAAGGAAAGGCAAAACCTGGATGTTGAACATCCCGATGATAATATTATTTGGGAAGGGATAAGAAGTGATCTTCAATCCCGGAAATCTACAGGATTAAAACCGGGAAATAAAAACCTTTTTCGCAGATTTAGAAATGCAGCTGCAATATTGTTGCTAATACTTAGTGTTGGCTATGTTGCTTACGATCTTGGTAGTAATTACCTGTCGAATAGGAAAATGACACTGGCGAAAATTGACAAAATGCTTGGAGAGAGGGAAAATGAATATAGAACTTTGATTAATCTTAAAAAGGAGGAAGTCAGATCGTACAGCAATATTAATAATAAAATTGTCGAAGATCTTTTTGAAGAGATGCAAAAGATAGATGGTATGTATGATCAGGCTATGAAAGATCTGAATGAGATTGGGTACAATGAGAAAATAATTAATACAATATTCGACACTTACGAAAAAAAAATACAGATTCTCGAACTGATTATTTTAGAAACAAATAATATCAACAATCATGAAAACGAAGAAGCAATATTTTTGTAAATCCCTGTTTTTGTTAATATTTCTAAGTATTAGCATAGCAGGTTACGGACAGGACAAGAAATTACAGAAGACATATAGCTGGAGCTACAAGGCTAATGAAGATGTGGATTTATCCTTTAATAATTATAACAGCGATCTGAATATTAAGACATGGGATAAACCGTTAATTGAATATAAGCTTCATCTGGTTGCCAAAGGAGCAAATGAAGATGATATTGAAAGACTTGATTCTTATCTGAAGAACATGACTTTCAGTAATTCACAGGAGAGAGCAAGTATCAACATGAAATTCTGGAAAAGAAGGACCTCAGTAATGAATCGGACAAAACTTAAGCTGGAAGGTGAAAAGGAGATTGTTCTTATTGAGTTTAAGGTTACAGGTGAATTAACCATTCCAAAAAAATGTAATCTGGATCTTACTTCAAAATATTCAGATATCGAATTGGCCGATGTTCTGGGGAAATTGACTCTAAAGCTTTATAATGATAAATTGTATGGAGGAAAAGTGGATAATGAAGTAGTTATTTCAGATAAATACAGTACAATAGAGTTTAGTGATATAAAAGGAGAAGCAGACATCACGCTTTATAATACAGATTTTGAGGCTAATAGCATAGGTGATGCAAGATTTGAATCTAAGTATTCAAAAGTGTTTATAAATACAAGCTGGTTTCTTGAAGTTGGTAGCTATAATGATAAATACAATTTTGATAAAACAGGGGATATCGTTTTTACAGCTAAATATTCCGGTCTCAGATCAGAAAAATCAGGGAGACTGAAAGCTGATTGTTACAATTGTACAGTTATTATCGACCAACTGGAGGATATCGAAATTGCTTCAAAATATTCGAAATTTGAATTTGTTAAAGGCAGAAAATGCAGTATTTCTACTTCATATAATGACGGTATTAATTCAACACAACTTGAAAGCCTTCAGATAGCCGAATCGAAATATAGCACCTTTAAAATTGATAAATTAACAGATGTTTTGTCTGTAGAGGCCGGGTACAATGATAAATTTATTATTCCTGAGACAGGTGATAATTTCAAAGGTTTGAAGGTGAATGAAAAATATGGAAGAATTACCATTGGTATTCCAGCTAATTTAGATTATAGGTTCAAAGCAAATATTAAGTATCCTAAACTTGATATTAATGAAGAGAATTTTACTCATAAAATAAAGATAATTGAAAATTCCACCATCGAATATGATGCTGTAAAAGGTAAAGAGTATGAAGGAATGCCGGTTATAGAAGTTGAAGGTTTTGATGTCTCTTTATCAATTAAAGATTATTAGAATGTATCGGAATTTAACTTCGTTGAAATATATATTTTTGAAATACGTATTTAAACATCCATGGAACCCTCATGATTTATACATTCAACCTGTATAGATATTCCTTATGCCGCCAGAGATATTTATAGATGTTTTCAAATATTTTCTTTATTTCTAAGATTTCATTCAGTACAAGTTCTATATGTTTTCGGTTTAGTAATCACCAATTTTTTAAACTTGAAACCTCTTTTTTGAGAATTCCTGCAATTTCCACATTACATTTTACCATGACGCAATATTGAAATAAGAAGTCCAAATCCTAAAATACATGCAGCAAGGAAACCAGCAATGCCAATGACAGGGATATCTTTCCACAATGGTGGGATCTTTGAGAGTGTAACTAATGATGAACCAATCACTATAGATGCTAAAACAATAGAAAATACCAATCTGTTGCTGATTCGTTCATGTGTAATAAGCATAGGTTCAAGTCCTTTATGCTCAAAAGCCATTTTTATTTTTCCACTCTTGATTTTTTCAAGGATCTCCCGGGTTTCATAAGGTAGGTCATTTATCAATTGTACCAATTCTTCGGTGGAAAAATACATGTTATTTACCAACTTACGAATATGTATACGATCCTTAATGATCTTCATAGCGTAAGGCTTAACATATTTGGCCACATTAAAATTCGGATCTAATTTTTCCCCATTTCCCTGAAAAAGTATTAATGCTCTTCCTAATAAGTAGAAATCGGAAGGTATTTTCAGATTATTATCAGGGAAAAATGACAACATATCATTTAACATGGCAGGAATGTCCATCTGTTCCAAAGAAGCATAGAAATACCGGTTTATAAGTTCAGTCACCTGTAATTCTAATTTCAAAACGTTTACCTCTCCGTCGGCCTCGCACAATCTAAGTACACCTCGCACAATTTTTTCGGCATCACGATTTATGGCTCCTATCAGCATAGCCGATATTAACTGCCTTGTATTTTGGGTGAGGGTCCCCATCATTCCATAATCAAGGAAGCAAATCACATTTTCAGGTAATATCAACAGGTTCCCTGGATGCGGGTCGGCATGAAAAAATCCATATTCAAATATTTGTTTTAAAATCGAATCTGCTCCCCTGTCCGCAATAACCTTTGGATCAAACTTTTTCGTGTTGCTATCATTAATATCAGAGAACTTAATTCCATGGATATACTCCAATGTTAAAATTTTTTTCGTGGTGTAATCCCGGTAACATTGAGGAACATATATATCTGTGTCTTTTTGGAAATTTGCTCCAAATTGTTCCAGATTTGAAGCTTCATTAGCAAAATTCAATTCCTTACGGATCGATGATTCATATTCCTCAACTATTTTGATAATGCTATATGACCTCATTTCCGGAATATGTTTTTCCATCATCGTGGCCAGATGAAACATAATTTCCAGGTCAGTTTCAATCATGCGATTTATCCCTGGACGCTGAACTTTAACCGCGACCTCCTCTCCGTTAAGAAGCGTCGCCTTATGAACCTGAGCCAGGGAAGCTGCAGCAACAGATACCTTTGAAAAGCTATTAAATATTTCCTCAATAGGTTTCCCTAATTCCTGTTCAATGATATAAACTGCCTCATCTCCCGGAAATTGAGGAACAGAATCCTGGAGTTTTTCCAGCTCAAATAATAATTCTTTTGGGATCAAATCCGCCCTGGTGCTTATAATTTGCCCAAATTTGATGAAAGTCGGACCCAGTTCTTCAAGCACCAGGCGCATTCGTTCCCAGCGTGAACGGGTAGTTATTTGCTGATCTGTCTTCTTAAAAACAAGCCGCTTTCCAAAATTAATGACGTTTTCAATCCTTGATTGAGAAATAAGATCGGCAAATCCATACTTTGAAAGTACCCTGATAATTTCCAAATAGCGATTGGCATAACGATACCTCCGGCCAAGCATTCCAATTTTACGAATCATTCTACTTCTTTGTCTTTCCTTCTATTCCTTTTTGTAGCTTGTCTATCATCTTTTTAAGTTCA
>JAUXED010000168.1 GCA_030618105.1 Bacteroidota bacterium
TTGTTTTTATTCTTTCCCCCGAATTCAATTTCAAAACGGGGATATTCAACCTCAGTAACACTTATTAGTTTAGTTTCGTGATTCTCATTCAAAAAATCAACTAACTTTGTAACAGGGTCAATAATAAATCTTTTAACATAGTAAAATTCCTGCTCAGCATCCCAGTAAATAACAGAGAATATTTTCTGAGGTTTAAACTTTTCGAGCAACAAAACATCATCCTCAAAATGGTTATTCAAATCATAGGAAGCTAAGCGATACATCCCACTCCTGGTCATTAATAAAATTTTGTTATCGTTGCTGAATTCTCCAATAAACCTGCCATAACCTTCAGCATTCAAACGGTTAACCTCCTCATCATACCAGATTTTACGCCCCCCCAGGGTAGATTCCCCTTTTTCTTTCATTGAAATTTTATGAACCGGATGTTTTGTAAGAATATTGCCTATTGAACCCTTCCCCTTAATTGCCAATTCGCTAAAATCAAATTCAAAAACAGTTTTTTTCAGGCGTGGTTTCGGTTTAAGGAAAACTTTAATAACCTCTGCTTCTCCATTAGGATTTGAACTAAAGTAGAGTAATTTTGAATTAAGTGTCCCTTTGGTAATATGATATTCCTTATCACGGGTAACAGATATTATAGCACATCGTTTTATCATGGTATTCCCCATCCTTCCATCCCTGTAAACAACGTTGAATATCCCGCGTTTGTCATTCTTTTTAAAAATTGCAACATGAATAATATCTTTCCCTACAAATTTTTTATCCTCAACCTTTGAAACAATATAAGTTCCATCTCCGCGGAAAATAATGATATCGTCAATATCAGAGCAATCGCAAACAAATTCATCCTTTTTCAATCCTGTGCCAATAAAACCCTCTTTACGATTAACAAATAATTTGGCATTAGAAGCTGCAACTTTCGCGGCAACAATTGTATCAAAATTCCTGATCTCTGTCTTTCTCTCTTTCCCCTTGCCGTACTTTTTCTTTATCTGTTTGAAATAATTAATGGTGAAGGGGATAATATTTGCAAGATGATTTTTTACTTCATCCATTTCTGCCTCAAGTCCTTTTATATATTCATCTGCCTTTTTTGAATCATATTTTGAAATTCTTTTAATTTTGATCTCTGTCAGATGAATAATATCGTCTCTGATAACTTCTCTGACAAGATATTTCTTAAAAGGTTCCAGTCCTTTGTCAATTGTCTTGATAATAGATTCCCAGGTTTCACAATCTTCTATATCAATATATATCCTGTTCTCAATAAAGATTTTTTCCAGTGAAGATAAATGCCAGGCATCTTCAAGTTCCTGTTTCCTTATTTCAAGTTCTTTTGTCAGCAGGTTAACAGTATTATTTGCAGAATACTTCAGCAATTCGTTAACCCCGGGGAAAACCGGTTTGTCATCCTTAATCACACAGGAGTTTGGTGAGATTGAAATTTCACAATCGGTAAAAGCATACAGGGCATCAATGGTTTTATCTGTTGATGTGCCAGCCGCCAGATAAACAATTATTTCTACTTTATCTGCTGTATTATCATCTATCTTTTTAATCTTTATTTTTCCCTTATCATTTGCTTTAAGAATAGAATCAATCAGTGCCGTTGTCGTTCTTCCATAAGGCAGATCGGTAATAACCAAACTTTTATTATCCCGTTTGGTTATTCTTGTTCTTAACCGCACTACTCCTCCCCTTAAACCATCATTATATTTAGAAAAATCAGCCCATCCACCTGTTAAGAAGTCAGGAAATATTTCAAAAGGTTTCCTCTGAAGATAGTTAACAGAAGCATCAATAAGTTCATTAAAATTGTGAGGCAGTATTTTTGATGCTAAACCTACTGCAATTCCTTCAACACCTTGAGTAAGTAGCAGGGGGAACTTTACCGGAAGCATTTTAGGTTCTTTGTTCCTGCCATCGTATGAATTTTTCCAGTCTGTTATTTTTGGACTAAAAACTACATCCAGTGCAAATTTAGATAATCTTGCTTCGATATATCTTGGAGCGGCGGCGCTGTCACCTGTTAGTACATTACCCCAGTTTCCCTGGGCATCAATTAAAAGCTCTTTTTGTCCCAGTTGAACAAGAGCATCTCCAATTGATGCATCTCCATGAGGATGGAATTGCATAGTATGTCCGATAATATTTGCCACCTTATTGTACCTTCCATCATCCATCCGTTTCATTGCATGCAGGATCCGTCTCTGAACAGGTTTTAATCCATCGAAAATATAAGGAACAGCCCTTTCAAGAATTACATAAGAAGCATAGTCAAGGAACCAGTCCTGGTACATCCCTGACAGGTTTGCCATTTTGTGAAGGTCTCCATTGGTTTGTATCCAGCCGGGTAGCTCTCCGTTTAACCTGATCTTTTCACTCACATTATTATTATTATCACTTTCTTTCATAAATTCATAGTCCATAAAAACAGGACCAAACTATTTATCATTGTGTCTCTATAAACTCTCCTCCAGTACTTCCTCAACTCTTAGGTTTTCGATGATAAAATCCTGTCTTTCGGGGGTATTTTTTCCCATATAAAATGAAAGGAATTCGGGAACAATATCTTCCTTCTTCAACCGGACAGGATCCAGGCGTATACTTTTCCCGATAAAATGTTTAAACTCATCAGGTGATATCTCTCCCAAACCTTTAAACCTGGTTATTTCAATTTTCCCACCAAGCTTTTTCAATGCTATTTCCTTTTCATCATTGCTGTATGCATAAATAGTCTCTTTTTTATTTCTTACCCTGAACAGGGGAGTTTGTAAAATATAAAGATGCCCTCGTTTTACAAGGTCGGGGAAAAACTGCAGGAAGAATGTTATAAGTAATAACCGTATGTGCATACCGTCAACATCTGCATCAGTGGCAATTACAACATTATTGTATCGAAGGTTTTCAAGACCATCCTCAATATTAAGCGCTGCCTGCAAAAGGTTAAATTCCTCATTCTCATATACAATCTTTTTGGATAACCCAAATGTATTGAGAGGCTTCCCCTTAAGGCTGAAAACAGCTTGTGTTTCAACATTTCTCGATTTTGTAATAGACCCGCTTGCTGAGTCTCCCTCTGTAATAAAAATTGTGGTATTCAGCCTGCGGTCATCTTTCGAGTTATAATGGATCCTGCAATCTCTGAGTTTTTTATTATGAAGGTTAGCTTTTTTTGCACGTTCGCGGGCAAGTTTTTTCACACTTGAGATCGCTTTACGCTCTTTTTCCGAATCCA
>JAUXED010000020.1 GCA_030618105.1 Bacteroidota bacterium
CTGAATCCTAAGTCAATAAGGAATTTCTCAGCCTGTTCAATCATATCCAGGTTATCTTGTATTACTATTGTATTGTGAGGTATTCTTGTAAGCAGGCAGGCATATGCAGGTTTATCCCAGGTTGGAAGCCCGTAATGCTTTGATATGTCACGTATCTCCTTTTTTGTAATTCCTGCTTCCCTGAAAGGACTCCGGATCTCTAGTTCCGCTAAAGCTTTTAATCCAGGTCTGAAATCATTTTGGTCATCGTGGTTAGTTCCATCAACTACGAAATTATATCCATCTTGTCTGGTAATTTCTTTCAATTTCTTAAAAAGAATGGTTTTACATATATAACATCTGTTATCAGGGTTATTCAGGAGTGCATTATCAAATGGTAATTCTAATATTTGCATCGGGATTTTAAAATTACCGCAAAACTCCTTTGCTTCATCAAGTTCCCGGTTTGCTATGTAGGGTGTTTTTATAGTATAAGCTTTGGCCTTATTTTTCAATATTTTGTGTGCAACATATATCAATAAGCTGCTGTCAACTCCACCGGAAAAAGCCACAGCAACACTGCCCATACTCTCAAGAATATGAGTCAGTTTTTTGTATTTCTCTTTATGTGCCATTTTCCTTTATATCAAGCTGTTAAGAGTTACGAGTTTCGTGTTACGGGTTTTCGCCTTTTGCCTTACTACAATAGTTTATTAATCTCATTCATTACTTCGTCCAGGGGAATATTTTTTGTTCTGGCAATTTTTTTACAATCCTCATATTCCGGTTTTTCATGAATCTTCACTCCGTTCAACCATGATGATTTTATTGTTACCTTTCCCCATTTAGTTTCAATATCAGAAAACTTCCTTTCAAGACTTGTTTTATTTACTCTGTAATCTCTTATTCCAATCGAGGTAGTTTCAGTAAGAAGCGTATTCTTAAGGGTCTCAATATTTTTTTTACTGCATAAAACATTGATCTTGATCCCGGGTCTGCTTTTTTTCATAATTACCGGTGTAAGAAAAACATCATTAGCCCCGGCATCAAAAAGTTTTTCAATAACATATTCATAATGTTCAGGATTCATATCGTCAATGTTACACTCAATCATATGATTCGCATAACTTTTTTCAGGAAGAGCGGATTCCTCAATTAATTCACCCAGATAAACCCTTAACAAATTTGGGATATTCCCTTTTTTATGACCAACTCCATATCCTGTCTTTTGTATTTTAATGCCTGGTTTATCTGTAAACTCATTGGCTGTAGCGGCAAGAATTGCAGCCCCCGTGGGAGTAGTTGCCTCAAAATCTACATTTCCCATCCTGACAGGGATTCCCGTCAGTATCTCTGCAGTTGCAGGTGCGGGAACAGGTAGGGTGCCATGCGCACATTTAACAAAACCACTACCAACTTCAATGCCGGAGGCAATTATTTTATCCGGTTTAAAATAATTTATTGCTATGGCAGCTCCCACAATATCAACAATTGAATCAACAGCGCCTACCTCATGGAAATGTACCTTTTCAACAGGTGTATTATGTACTTTTGCTTCTGCAATGGCAATTTTCCTGAAGATAAGCAGGCTTAATTCCTTAATTTCATCATTAAGGGAACTTGAGCTGATTATTTTCTCAATATCAGACATATGACGATGTTTATCAGTTTTTTCGGTGATAACATCCACCTTTGTGCCAAAGATCCCGTGTCTTTGATCTCTGGTTACTTTTATTTCATATCTGTCAATTTTTAGTTTATGCAATTCATTTTTCAAATATTCCGGATCGAGGCCCAGATCAATCATAGCGCCCAGGTTCATATCTCCGCTAATTCCTGAAAAGCAATCGTAATAAAGTATCATAGTATTATGTTATATTTGAGTATCTAAATAACAAAAATAATGTATATTTTTATTTTATTTTCGCAAATAAAAAAAATCGGATCATGAAAAGGAGAGAATTTGTCAGGAAATCGGTGGGTGCCGGATTTGCAGCGGGTACCGTTTTAGCATTCGGATCAATTAATAATTTATTTGGAAAAGTGCCTTTGCCATATTCACCGGCCGACCTTGTTGCAGTAAAAGGAGGAAGTCCCGGACAGATGTTCGATCGTGGTATTGAAGCTTTGGGAGGGATTGAGAAGTTTGTAAAACCAAACCAGACAGTTGTTGTGAAGCCAAATATTGGATGGGACAGAAGTCCTGAGCAAGCTGCCAATACTAATCCACAGCTGTTAACAAGAATAATTGAGCATTGTTTTAAAGCAGGCGCTAAAGAGGTACGGGTATTTGATCATACCTGTGATGTCTGGACGAAAACATATAAAAATTCAGGAATTGAAAAAGCTGTTAAGGATGCAGGTGGTAAGATTGTTCCGGGAAATACCGAAGGATATTATCATAAGGTAGATATACCAAAAGGTGTAAAACTTACTTCAGCCAAGGTACATGAATTAATTCTTGAATCAGATGTATTCATTAACGTTCCGGTATTAAAACATCATAGTTCATCCCGGCTTACAATTTCGATGAAAAACCTTATGGGTGTTGTTTGGGATCGACGTTTTTGGCATCGTAATGATCTTCATCAGTGTATTGCCGATTATGCCACATATGAGCGTAAACCGGATCTGAATGTTGTAGATGCTTATAATGTTATGATGAGAAATGGACCACAGGGTGTTTCTGTTTCAGATGTTGTTAATATGAAAACCCAGATCCTTACCACCGATATGGTTGCTGCTGATGCTGCTGCAACCAGGTTTTTCGGAAGCAATCCTGCAGATGTACCCCATATTCGCAAGGCTAATGAAATGGGTGTTGGTGAAATGGATCTCGAAAAGCTATCTATCAAAAGAATAACGATCTGATTTTTATGCAATACACTTCTCTTAAAAAAATAAGGGTTATCATTTCGATTGTATTCTTCGTTTTGATAACCCTGGTTTTTATTGATTACCGGAATATTTTACCTGAAGAATTTGCTAAGGTGGTATTGTACCTGCAATTCATCCCTTCTTTGATTAAGTTTATAAATGTATTATCCCTTTCAGTTATTGGATTTGTAGTTGTTCTGATACTCACTCTTTTATTTGGAAGAGTATATTGCTCATCAATCTGCCCGCTTGGAGTTTTTATTGATATTGTTTCATTTATTTCGCGGAAACTGAAAAAAAAGAAGCGGTTCAGGTACAAAGAACCACATAACCTACTCAGGTATTTTTTATTAGCTGTAACAGTTATATTTTTCACTGCAGGAAGCATTTATTTTATTCTTTTGCTGGATCCTTACAGCAATTTTGGCCGGATAATAACTTATTTTGTGAATCCGGTTATAATTCTAATAAATAACGGTGTGGCAGGCATCCTGGAAAATTTCAATGTTTATACAATTTTTCCTGTTGAGATACAAAGTATAAGATTTGAGTTGTGGATATATCCCATGTTATTCCTGATTCTTGTAACCTGGATGTCATTCACTGACGGAAGATTATTTTGTAATACCATATGTCCTGTAGGAACTTTGCTTGGACTGCTTTCAAGATTTTCATGGTTCAAAATACGGTTTGATAAAGAGAATTGTACATTATGCGGTCGTTGTACACAGGTGTGTAAATCAGACTGTTTGGATTTTAAGGAGCAGATTATAGATTATTCCAGATGTGTGGAATGTTTCAATTGTTTACCTGTATGTACTTCTGATGCTATTAAATACACTTATAAGAAAATTGGAGATCATAATACCGGTGATACAAAGATAAAAGTCAGCAGTCTGCTAAACGATTACGATAAGAATAAAAGAAAATTTCTAACCCTATTATTATCAGTTTTTGCAGGAAGTGCTATTGGTAGCATAAAACAGGATACTCAAGAGGAATATAAAGATTCTACTGTCCCGGAAGAGAAAGAATTTCCTGTAACTCCTCCCGGATCATTGAGCATAAGGAATTTTACTCATAATTGTACTGCCTGTGCTTTATGTGTCAGCGCTTGTCCGTCAAACGTATTACAACCTTCATTCAATGAATACGGACTTACAGGAATGATGCAGCCGCATATGGATTACCATACCGGATATTGTAACTTTGAATGTACCAGGTGTAGCGAGGTATGTCCAACAGGTGCTATACTTCCTGTCCCGGAGGACGAAAAAACACGGATTCAAATGGGTATAGCAAAGTTTGTAAAGGAGAATTGCATTGTCCATACTGAAAAAACTGACTGTGGAGCATGCTCAGAACATTGTCCTACCAAAGCAGTAAAAATGGTTCCATATGAGGGTGATTTGTTAATTCCTGAAGTAACAGATGACATTTGTATTGGCTGCGGCGCATGCGAGTTTGCATGCCCAACAACACCCTTTAAAGCGATCTATGTTGATGGGCATTCAATACATGAGATTGCAAAAGAGCCTGAAGAGGAGGAACTTGAAAAACTTATGGGAGAGGAAGAATTTCCGTTTTAGCCTTTTTTCCAAAATTCACTTAAGCGAATTACCCTGCTAAATGGCTACCTGATAATCTTAAAAAACCTGTTCCACCTTATTTTACCAAGAAACCTCTTATCCTTATCAAGTGATAACCAGACAATTACTGGTTTGCCGACTATATGATCCATGGGAACAAATCCCCAGAACCGGGAGTCGGCAGAATCATGACGATTGTCACCCATCAGCCAGTAGTAATCCATCTTAAAAGTATATTCATTTGCAGGGTTGCCGTTAATAAGGATTTGATCTTTAGTTACTTCCAGATCATTTTTTTCATATGCTTCAATAATCCTTTCGTACAGGGGGAGTGTTTCTGGTGTTAATTGTATGGTGACTCCTTTAGCAGGTATGGTAAGAGGTCCGAAATTATCTTCATTCCATGGGTAAATAGGATTATGTGGGAAAATATATTCGGCATATTCACCCGGTTCCTTCAATATTTTTTGAACAGATTCAACGTTCTTGAATTTTTCCAGTTTACCGGCTTTATCCTCTGCCAGAGGCAGAACATAAAAGTTAGTAGAAAATGTATGGCGGTCAGCGTTAGAAATATCAAGACGATCAAAGGCTTTAGGGTTTATTCTTGAATTAGTATTTACCATATAATTAAATTGCTGATGTTCAAATGGACCCTGCCCTTTATCGTTTATAAGCAATTTTCCATTTTTGATCTCTAAAATATCACCGGGAATTCCAACACATCTTTTAATATAATTATCTCTCCGGTCAACCGGCCGGTAAACAATAGTTTTATTATTATGAACCATTTGTCTGGCACGGTTCCAGTAATAATCGATATCAATAGTTGAATCAAGTTGGCTTTTTTCAAGCTTTCTTAAGTTTGATGCCTGTGATCTTACAATGGAATAATAACTTTGTACCTGGTTTTCAAATACAACCGTATCGCCTGCAGGAAAATTGAATACAACAATATCATTGTTTTTTATTTCACGGAAACCTGCAAGACGTTTATATGGACGGTGAATCCATTCAAGGTATGATTTCGTTTTTAGTATTGGAAGAGTATGCTGGGTAAATGGGAAGGATAGGGGGGTGTTTGGTATTCGTGGACCATAACTCAGTTTGCTTACGAAAAGATGATCGCCAATTAGAAGTGATTTTTCCATTGACCCGGTAGGTATCCTGAAATTTTGGAAGAAAAAGATGTTAATTAAAGTTACAGCAATTACTGCAAATATCAGAGCATCAAGCCACTCGATAAAAGCACTATTTTTTTCATTTCTTTTTTTCCAGAAAGTCCAGTTTACTTTTTTGGTAACATAAATATCGAATACTACTGCCAGACCGAATAGCAGCCAATAATTTCCAATCCAAATTACAAAAAGCAGGTATAATATTGCAGCAATACCAAATTTGAAATACTTATTTTGTAGAATATTCATATGTTTTAATTTTTATCAGGCAAATGTAATATTTAACATGAAGAATTCATAATGAAGTAATGAGGTAGTGAGGTAATGAGGTGATGAGGTGATGAGGTGATGTTGTAATGAGGAAATGTTCATACTTAAGTAAGCATTTTTAGTTTATGGACAAACTCTATATGGTGGGATGATTATAAACCCAGAATATCGTTCATTTTATAAATCCCCCTCTTATTTTTTATAAACTCTGCTGCTATTATTGCTCCATGAGCAAATCCTGCCCGGCTTTTTATCTCATGTTTCAGTTCAATACAATCGACATTTGAATTATATTTTATAATATGGGTGCCCGGCACAGTATCTTTTCTTTTTGAGAGTATGCTGAGTGTTTGTTTGTTTGCAGTTTGTTCATTTTTCCACTCCTTTTTTCTCTTCATGTTTTTGATTATACTATCAGCCAGTGTAATTGCTGTACCACTGGGTGAATCAAGTTTTGTGGCATGGTGTATCTCATCTATTTCAACATCATATTGCTCGAAATTATTCATGATTTTTGCCAGGGTAGCATTAAGATGAAATAAAATATTTACACCAATACTAAAATTTGAAGCGTACAGAAATGATCCGTTTGTCTTTTTACAAAAATCAGTTGCTTCATTGTATTTTGCCAGCCATCCGGTAGTGCCTGATACTACGGGAGTTTTTGCTTCCAGACACTTCCTGATATTTTCAAATGCAGCGACAGGGCTGGTAAATTCGATTGCCACATCAATCTTCTGCAGATTATCATCATTAAGTTCTTCTGTGTTATGCTCATCAATAATAAACTCAATTGAATGCCCTTTTTTCAGAGCCAATTTTTCAATTTCCCGTCCCATTTTCCCATATCCGATTATTCCTATATGCATGATCTGTGGTTTTTTTAATGTATTGGAATTTTTTTGTGAATCTTTGTGCTTTTGTGTCTTGGTGGCATTTTTCTTTTTAGCCACTAAGTCTCTAAGACTCTAAGAAACACAAAGATGAAAATATAGCAACCGATAAAAGGTTTATTATTAATTAATTACGTTAAATATAGCAAAATGCGAAACTTTAGTTATTATATAGATAAAAAAAAATGGAAAGTTTACTGACTTCCCATTAAATTGAAAATATGTTGAAAATTGGTTATTTAACATCTTTCACTTTATTTACAACTGCTTCAAAAGCTTTTGGATGATTCATTGCCAGATCAGCAAGTACTTTACGGCTAAGCAATATTCCTTTTTTGTTAATCTTTCCTATGAATTCGGAATAGGACATATCATATTGACGTACAGCAGCATTAATTCGCTGAATCCAAAGTGATCTAAAATTTCTTTTCTTCTTTTTCCTGTCATAATATGAATACTGAAGTCCTTTTTCAAGGGCATTTTTGGCAACAGTATAAACATTTTTCCTTCGACCAAATTGTCCTTTGGTCTGTTCCATTACCTTTTTTCTTCTTCTTTTTGAAGCTACTTTGTTTGTTGCTCTTGGCATAGCATTAATTTTTTGAATGGTTAGCGGTCTGTTACAGACTCTTTTTAGCTAATTCACTCTGTTAATAAATAGTTATAATTTAATAATTTAACGGGTAGATTCAATCCTATTTCATCCCTAACAATAACTTGATATTCTTTTCGTCAGAGCTATGAACTTCGCCAAAATAACCGAGATTCCTTTTTCTTTTTTTGTGTTTCTTGGTTAGTATATGGCTTTTATAGGCATGTTTCCTCTTTATTTTCCCCGATCCGGTTAATGAAAATCTTTTTTTTGCACCCGGATTTGTCTTCATCTTAGGCATTTTTATATGCTTTTTAGGTTATTGATTAATATTACTTCTTTTTTCCCTGAGTTCTTGGTGAAATAAACATCGTCATTCTTTTCCCTTCAAGCTTTGGCATTTGTTCAACAATTCCAAGTTCCTCGAGATCTTGTGCCAGCTTGAGAAGAAGGATCTCACCTTTTTCTTTAAAAAGTATTGAACGACCCTTGAAGAAAACAAAAGCTTTGACTTTAGCACCATCATTGAGGAACTTTTCAGCATGCTTGAGTTTGAAATTGTAATCATGATCATCTGTATTTGGGCCAAATCGCAATTCCTTAATAACCACTTTTATTGTTTTGGCTTTTATGGCCTTTTGTTTCTTTTTCAATTGATAAAGAAACTTTTGATAGTCAAGAATTTTGCATACCGGCGGATCATTCTGCGCTGCAATCTCAACAAGATCAAGATTCATTTCATCAGCCATTCTCAAGGCTTCTTCAACAGAACAAATACTTTGTCCTTTTTCAATATTATCACCAACGAGCATAACTTCTCTGGCTCTAATATTCTCATTTATGCGGTGTTGAAACTGAGCCCTTTTTCTAGGTCCTCTTTTAAAATTAGATCTGGCTATAACTCCCCCTTTTTTTTAATTAAAATTATTTAATTTTTGCTTTCTTAACAATAAACTCTGCAAACTCTTCCAATTTCATATTTCCCTGGTTTCCTTCGCCTTGTTTTCTTACTGCAACTGATTTCTCATTCATTTCCTTCTCACCCACTATAAGTAGATAAGGGATACGTTTAAGTTCGTTATCCCTTATTTTCCTGCCAATCTTTTCGTTACGATCGTCAATCAGGGTGCGAATATCGTAATTATTTAGGAAATTAAAAACTTTTTTAGCGTAATCATTGAATTTTTCACTGATTGGCAGTATGACGACCTGATCAGGTGTTAACCAAAGAGGAAATTTCCCTTCAGTATGTTCAATAAGCAAGGCAACAAACCGCTCCATTGACCCAAATGGTGCCCTGTGGATCATTACAGGCCTGTGTCTTACATCATCAGCACCAATATATTCAAGTTCAAATCTTTCGGGCAGGTTATAATCAATCTGAATTGTGCCAAGCTGCCATTCCCTTCCGATAATATCATTAACCATAAAATCAAGTTTGGGACCGTAAAATGCCGCTTCACCTTTAACTACTTTGATTTTAAGCCCTTTTTCCTCACATGCTTCTAAAATTGCCTGTTCAGATTTTTCCCAGTTTTCGTCACTTCCAATATACTTTACTATATCTTCCGGATCACGTAATGATACCTGAGTTGTAAAGTTGTGGAAATCCAGAGCATTGAAAATACTAAAGACGATATCAATTACTTTAATAAACTCTTCCTTTAACTGGTCGGGCCGGCAAAA
Organism: Bacteroidota bacterium; assembly: GCA_030618105.1. Lineage (GTDB taxonomy): Bacteria > Bacteroidota > Bacteroidia > Bacteroidales > VadinHA17 > JADFUQ01. Next base: position 9,065 of record JAUXED010000020.1, read on the forward strand.
AATATGTGCATCATCCTGGGTAAATCCACGCACTCTTGTTAAACCATGCAATTCACCACTCTGCTCGTAGCGGTAAACGGTTCCAAACTCAGCATACCGGATTGGTAACTCTTTATATGTATGTGGCTTAAACCTGTAAATTTCGCAATGATGCGGACAGTTCATAGGTTTAAGAAGGAATTCTTCTTTATCATTCGGAGTATGAATGGGTTTAAATGAATCTTTTCCATATTTATCATAATGCCCTGATGTGACATAAAGTTCTTTCTGTCCGATGTGAGGACTGATAACCGGCTCATATCCGTACTTACGATGTAAAACTTTCAGAAAATCCTCTAATCTTTCTCTTAATTTTGCACCTTTTGGTAACCATAATGGAAGTCCCTGGCCAACCTTTTGACTAAAGGTGAACAGTTCGAGTTCTTTGCCAATTTTCCGGTGATCCCTCTTTTTTGCTTCTTCAAGCATTTTAAGATGTTCATCGAGCAACTTTTGTTTCGGAAATGATACTCCGTAAATTCTGGTGAGCTGTTTTCTGTTCTCGTCACCCCTCCAGTATGCTCCTGCTAGGCTCAGCAATTTTATAGCTTTGATTGATTCCGTAGAAGGTAAGTGGGGTCCTTTACAAAGATCAGTGAAGTTTCCATGAGTATATAAGATGATTTCTTCATCATTCAGTTCACTGATCAGCTCTTGTTTATATTCATCTCCTTTTTTTGTATATTTTTCCAATGCTTCCTTCTTGCCGGTTTCCTTTCTTCTGAATTCATTTTTTTGCCTTGCCAGTTCAGTCATTTTCTGCTCTATCATTGGCAGGTCTTTTTCAGTAATAACCGTATCTCCCGGAAGATCAACATCATAATAAAATCCTTGTTCAATTGCCGGTCCAATACCAAATTTTATTCCCGGGTACAAAGCTTCAAGTGCTTCAGCCATTAAATGTGCAGATGAATGCCAGAAAGTATGCTTTCCTTCAGGGGCATCCCATTTATGGAGTTTTATTGCTGCATTATTATGGATAGGTCTGGTTAAATCAAAAATATCTCCATTTACAGTAATTGAAAGTACTTCCCTTGCAAGTCCGGGACTTATACTTTTTGCAATCTCAATGCCCGTAATACCTTCAGGGAATTCTTTTACAGACTTATCAGGAAATTCAATTCTTATCATATACTCTGTTTTTATCTGGCTGAAACAGTTTGCAAAGGTAATATAAAATGAGTAAAATGACTAAAATTAAGAATGACTAAAATGACTAAAATTAAGAATGACTAGAATGACTAAAAAACCAGCATTCTGTATCCACTATTCTGTATCCTGCATCTTGTATCCTGTATCCTGCATCCTGTATCCTGAACCCAGTAATTCCACTAAATTACTTTCGATTCCTGATTCCATAAGCAAATGACTATCAGTGTATTATAAGATATTGCCAAAAAAATCAGATAAAAAGGTCATATTACTTGCAGATTGGCATCAAATTTGAATTTTCATAAGCAGAACCCTTTAAATCAAGAGTTATGAAGCGTTTAGCAATTTTAATTTCAGTTATACCACTAATACTTTCGGCATGTATGGAAAGACCGGAAGCAGGATTTATTACCTCGGATATTGTGGTTGAGGTAGGTGAAGTGGTTTATTTTACAAATAATTCATTTGATGCTATTTATTTTGAATGGGATTTTGGTGACGGTTCTTTTACTGATGAGCCTAACCCAATTCATTATTATGATGCTTCAGGCACTTTTAGTATTACTCTAAGTGCCTGGTCAAAAAATGATTATGTTGATAAAGCTTATCAGGATATTACTGTACTTTTTCCAACAACGCTTGAGGTAATTGTTAAGGAGTATTATGATGAATATTTAGTTCAAGGCGCTAATGTTAGGCTATATCCAACCTATGAAGACTGGCTTGATGAAACAAATATGGTTGCTGAAGGAAACACTAACCAGAATGGGAAAGTTATTTTCTCAAGATTACAACCTGTTGTCTATTATGTTGATGTATGGGAGTCGGAACACAATAACTTTACCTTAGCTGACGAAGATATGGGCTGGATAAGGATTCCCCGGTTAGTAGCAAACGATATAAATAGTTTTGTTGCCTGGGTTGATTATGTTCCTAATAAAGGTATTGAACGTAACAGGAACGATAAGATACCGGGAAAAAACAGGAAATTCTCTGCAACGAAATAGTATATGATCAATAATATCTTAATTTCTAATTTGCAGCAGGAACCAGTGACCTGACAAATTTATGAACCCAATCACGGATATTTGAAAGTTCCCTGAAAGGTCTGCGGTAAAAAACTTTTTTTGCCCTTATTTCAATGAGACTCTCTTTATCTCCGGGCCTGAAGTATAGTTCGGTTTTTGTTATACCCAGAATTAATGGAAGCTCTTCAAAAGCAAATCCGTATAGTTGTTTAAGTATTGATTCCTTTTTATCTTCAATATTCAATTGCCTTATTGCAGAATGGAACCTTTCAGAATCAGCAAAGCCTCGTTCCTTTTTAATATAAAGATCTTTTCTCTTATGGAAGTCTTCAATATGCATTGGATTTACAACCCTGGCCATATCGAGTAGGAATTCGATAAACAGGTAATAAAGATAATCAGTATTACCGGTATCACTACTTTCATTATATGCGAGACCAGCAGAGGTCCGGGACCATTTTCTTTCTCTTTTTATATGATCAAATCTGTCGGTACATGGTTCAATATAATTCCTTGCAATATCAAGAAGTTTCCGGCCTTGTTCATTACTCTGGTTCACAATATTGAGATCAGCCAGCTTGATCAGCATATTGTATTGATGATGTGAAAGAGTATCCATATTTATGACACCTGAAAGATACCGAATGGCTTCCCCGGTATCAAAACTATTGATATGGTCAGACATAATGATATGGAGATTCAGAAAATAGGGCTCATTAGCAGGTATTTTATCTATTATTGTTGCAAGATAATCCTTGGTATCTTCATATGATATCGAAGATTCTCTTCGCATATATGGAATTAGCTTATTCAGGCAGCTAACCAAGGCGGTATTGCCTTCGCGCAAATATGTCTCTGCGATGTCCTTCAAAAATGTTATTGCTTTGGAGTATCCATCCTGGCGTTTTATTTTTGTAGCCAAAATCATAAGTTTATGAACATCTGCATCAGGATGTTTAACAAGGGGTTTCCTGTCTTCCAGTTCTTTGAAGTGTATACGGAAATTACCATTGTCTCCCGTTGGTTTTTTCCTTCGTAAAAAGAAACGCTTGAAGAATGATATCATACCCGGAGTGTTGAATTAATAATTCAAAAATCCTTTATGACAGAAAAATACGAATTAATACTCAAAATATCAACTTTATCTATTTTTCTGTTATATTTGTAAAGTCTATTAATTTGATTATAAATACCTGATAAACAATATGTTTAGAGGCGCTTTGGCATATTTATTAGTTTCTCTTTTTCTTGTTTTATTTGCAGGAAGCGGTATTGCACAGGAAAATGCAGTACAGGTTGAGCGATCAACAGATAAAATACTTCTGGAAGGGAAACCTTATTATATACATATTGTAAAAAAAGGACAAACTCTTTATTCCATAAGCAAAGTTTACAAGGTTTCACAAAAGGAGATATCAAGAGAAAATCCAACTGTTGCCTTTGGTTTAAGGCCTGGTCAGGCATTGAAAATCCCGATTTATCCTGAAAAGCCTGAACCTAAAATGCCGGGTGAAACTGAAGATTTTATTTTCTATGAAATTGAATCCGGTCAAACTGTTTATTTTATTGCAAAAAAATTTGATACTACTGTTGAGGTAATTCTGGATAATAATCCTGATATCAAAATAGATGACATTGCTGTTGGAACTATAATAAAGATACCCAAGAGAAAATACCAGGTGAGGGAACAAAAATTTGAGTTTTCTGAACAGGATTATATTTTCCACAAGGTAAAAAAGAAAGAGACAATTTATGCCCTGTCAAAGAGATATGGTATTTCAGTTAGGGAATTGAAGAAAGCTAATGTAGGATTGAGATGGGGACTAAAAACCGGTCAGTATCTCAGGATTCCCTCTTCGAAAGAATCTCCGGATTCAACATACCTGATAGTGAAAGATGCAGAATATGAGGAAGAGACTTCAGGTATATTTTGTGCATCGCTGCCTGATATTTCTAATCGTACATTGAAAGTTGCACTATTTCTACCGTTTTATCTGGATGAAAATAGTGAAAGGTCCTGTATAGACTCATCTGAGGTAGATGACCATGGCGAAAAGATAATGGAGATTATTAAAAGAGATGAGACATGGGTATATCCGCGTAGTACATACTTTCTTGATTTTATGCTGGGAGTGAAGTTAGCTCTTGATTCTTTGCAAAAAGAAGGGATATCGGTTGAACTTTTTTGTTTTGATACAGAAGCTGATACTTCAGTTGTTAGGGAAATTGTTGAAATGAATGATCTGTCGGGGATGGACCTGATAATCGGACCAGTCTTTCAATATAATTTATCTATAATAGCACCTTATGCAATGAATTTGCGAATTCCACTTGTTTCTCCTTTATCATCTAAAGGGAATCTAACTGAATCCAATCCATACCTTTTTCAGATAGTTCCAACTATTGATGCAGAATTTGAAAAACTTGCCAGCTATGTTTCTAATTATCATGAATATAATATTGTATTGATCCATTCAGGCGATTTGCGCGAAGAGGATAATATTTTTACCTTAAAGAGAAATTTGTTCAGGTATTTTGCCTATCGTACATTCTTTGATGAGGTAATTTTTAAAGAGATTGTCTATAATGAGGATTTTACTGCAAATGATACAATAAATAGTGTTGAACATTCTCTTTCAAAGCAGGTTGAGAACCTGATTATTGTTCCATCAGGGCAGGAGACTTTTGCAAGTGAGATTCTGGCAAGTTTGCATACCTTTTCGGAAGAGTATTCGATCACAGTCCTTGGTTATCCAACCTGGATGAAATTCAGGAATATTGAATTGAAATATTTTTACGACCTTGGCGTACAGGTATTTACTCCTTTTTTTATTGACTACGATAATTACAGGGTGAGGGATTTTCTCAGGAAATACAAGCATAATTTCAATACCGAACCAGATCAATTCAGTTATGCATGGAAGGGATATGACATTGCCTATTATTTTATAAGCGGATTATCAAGATATGGTGATCATTTTCTCCGATGTCACAAAGATTATAAACCACAATTGCTTGAAGCTGATTTTGAATTTAAAAGGGTGAATTCACATGGTGGTTATGCAAATAACCATTTTCGAATGCTGAAATTTACTACGGATTATAAAATTCTGGATATAACCAATAATGAAGCTATAAAGGATTAGTCAAAAGGGAAGAAGTTTATTTTACATTTCCATTTGCAAGTGTAATTGCTGCTCCGATTACCGTGGCAAAATCTGCATTTTCAGGTATTATGAATTTTGTTTTGTGAAGATCCGCCACACGGTTAAGAATTCCTGTTAAAGGTTTGATACTTGTTAATTTTCCGGTGAGAATTATTGTTTCTAAATTATTTGCATGAGCAGCAGCAATACTTAGTACTCCTATAGTTTGTCCGACAAGGTTTAAAATTGCAAGTGCAACATCTTTGTCGGTAGCTTCGTCAGCCAGTTTTCCAAAGTTTGAGGCAGTGGTGGATGCAGGAAGATTGTTTATTGGTCTTCCGGCGATATCTCCCACTGTCAGATCAACACGATCAAGATTTCCCCTGGATGCCATATCAACTAATGTTTTCAGGTTAGTGATATTAAGCATTTTTCTTGCTAAACCAAGCAATGTTCCGCCGCCAACTCCACTTCCACCCCAGTGTTTAATTCCCTTCTCATTAACAGTAACAATTGCAGTTCCTGTTCCCATGCTTACAACAACACCTTTATCAACACCAGATAAAAAGGAACCTGCTGTTCCAATTGCAGTAAATTCATCGACTTTTACTACCGGAATCCCAAATAATTTGGGCTTCACTTCATTTGAACCCACACCTGTTGCAGCAATAGTATCTACTTCATTCAACGAAGCGCCAATAGCTTCAAGGAATTTTCCAAGAGCACCGGCTGCTGAAGTAACAGGATCATCTGCCTTAACTGTCAGGGGGTTGATTATTTTCGATCCCTTAAGTCCGACAATATCCGTTGTTGTTCCGCCAATATCTATTCCTATTATCATGGTGTTATTAATTTGATTCAAAGATAGGAATTAATTAAAATTAACATATGCAAATTTATGCTCTAATAATTATTTCCCCCGGGATTTACCATCAATATTGGTCTTTTCTTCCTGTTTTGGGGGTGGTATAATGGTCATGATCATCTCTGAAGCTTGTCTCAAAGCATTCATGCATAATCCTGTTGTGTAGTCAGTAAGGAATTTCCCGGCATCTTCGGGGTCTTTGTTGTAAAGTTTTATCGCCCTGTCTTCAACTGAAGGTTGAAGAATGAAATTTATTTTTTCAAACTTTTTCCACCGGGGAAAAACTATATTGATACGTTCATTGTATTTTGTAATTACAAGGTCAGACAGTCCCCTGAAAATGCTGAATGCAGTTCTTTTATCTTCAGGTATTCCGGAGTAAGTAAAAGGTATCTCTTTAATTCCGAAGTAAAAAGGTACGTATGGAGAGGAAACCGGACTGCTTAAGCAAACCCATATTATCGCACTTATATCTGCATTCATCCTACCCCGTAATTGAATTACATCAGAGTGGACACATTTTGATGATGCGATTATCCTTTCGCCCGGACTTTTTCCTGTTTCAGGATAACCGTCAAATTTTGTCCCCTGATAATGATCTCTCAAAATGGAAAAAAGTTTTTCAACGTTTATTCTTTCATCCGGTTTGAAAAACATTGGGAAATCCCTGCCTTCCAGATCGGGGTTAAGTGATGGACTAAGGATTGAAATTCCACGCCATTCCCGGCGACTGTTATAATAAGGATTTTCTGAAGAATAAACTTTGCCGCCAAATGCCTTTCTGAAATTGAGCGGTCCCATGCCGGGGTCCCATAATCCCTTCTTTTTGCAGAAATCCGGCAATGCAGGAGAAGTGATAACATTGGCAGTATCATCGATGTTAATGTTTTCGATCCTGTAGCCGTTTGCCTGTACCCAGTAACAACTGTCCGGCACGCGGATAGCTGCCCATGAACTTCCGCCGCCTGCTTCCAGGTACCATATTTCATTGGGATCGGCAATACTAACTCCGGACGGATAAGCAATACCGTATTTATTGTATAAATCTCCTATCAATTCAACACATTGACGTGCTGTTTTTGTCTGTTGAAGGGCTATATATCTTACACCTCCCGGTAACCCTTTCAATATCATCGGATCAGCTATTCCGGCTTTCAAATTTCTGTCACTTATCAATGATACTCCACCACCAATGGCAACCTGGTGTTCATTTACTGCTACCGCATCACCTTCTATATAGCCTCTCCTGGTACGTAATACCATCCATTCGTATGTAACTGGTGCGCTTTGGAGGGTAAGCCCGTTTGAAAATCGTATACTGTCATTGGGAAGATGTTTCTTCCGGGGATTTTTTTCACAAAATGATATTTCGGTTCCTGTAAGGTCATTATTATGTGCAATCAGAACAGAGCCATCTGTTGTGGCATCTTTTCCCACCATAATCATATAACATTCACTTATAAGGTTACTGTTTTCCGAAACCTGCGAAAAAACATTAAGTATTCCGGTAAAAAGAAAAAACTGTACAAAAATATATGTGGAAATTCTGTGGTTTTTGATCATTAAGTTTCCCGGGTTTTATTATCACTTACTTCAATTTTGAGTTTTGTCGTAACCAATAAAGCATCAAGTAATTGAATTAATCTGCCGATAGTAAGATTTCTGTCTCCCTGTTCAAGTTTAGATATCTCGCATTTTCTTATACCAATAAGTTTGCCAAGTTGTTCCTGGGTTAGTTTTTTATGCTTTCGAAGGGTTTTTAATAGTGCTCCCATAGATTTTTTATCCAGACCTGACTCAAAAACATCAATTTCCAGAGGTTTACCATACCCTGAAAATTCCTGGTTGACTTGTTTATAATGCTTAATTCTTTTTGTTTTTTCCCTCATTATTGACAGTGATCTATACTATATTAAAAAAAGTCGTAAAAAGCTAATAAATCAAATGGAATTCAGTAATTATTTTCAGTTTGATCCTAAACAAGTTACTTGTTTAAAAGCATGCCTGAAACATGGTAAATATTTCCATCTACATGGGCAGGTTTAAGGCACATTATCTCGGCAATTAACGGATATATATCGATGTTATTAAATGTTGGTTGAAGATAACCGGTTTTAAATGCCGGGCCAACTGCATAAAAAATGGCATGCATATCCTTGTTACGGTTATCATACCCATGAGCACCACCTCTGAATTTTTGTGGATTTGAATCAATGGTCACACTCCAACTACTGTCAGCCGCAACCACAAAATCCCCTGTTCTGCTGTTTGTGCCATAGTGAAGTCGTTCAGGTAACTGTCCGTGTTTCCAGGAATTTATGTGATCAATATTTTCAAGTTTATTCCCTATTTCTTCATTATATCCGGGAGAAGAACTAAGACAATAAACGGGGTTGTTACCATTAATACGACTGATATGATCGAGATTAATATAGTCGGCGAGCCGGACAACTCTGTCAGGTGAAATTTGTCCCATTCCATGATCTGAAGTTACAATAAAATTAACATTCCGGCCTATCTCCAGTCTGTTCAGTTTAAACATGAAATCGCCAACAAGACTATCAAGATATGAAATTAATGGTATAAGGTCAGGGTTGTCAGGACCTAATTGATGTCCTTGGCTGTCAGGTTCATCTATATACCATGTGATGAGATGAGGACGCTTTTCCTCCGGGAGTTTAAGCCAGGCAATTATTGAGTCAACTCGCTGTGTGAAAGGAAATTTGTGTTCATAACTTTTCCAATAAGTAGGTTGAACTCCTTTAACCGGAGCTTCTGAACCTACCCAGAAATAGGATGCTGTGATCACTCCTTGATTCTCGGCAGTAACCCAGATTGGTTCACCACCATAGAAATCTCCGTCTTCAACCGATTCCCTGTTCCCGGGTGAGAAAGAGGCATCCATAGCAGAATCGTAGAAATTATTAAGTACGATACCATGATTATCAGGGTATAAACCGGTGGCAATAGAATAATGATTTGGAAAAGTTTTAGTGGGGAAACATGGGCGCAGAGACTCTGCTCTGACACCAATTTCTGCTATCCTGTCAAGATTTGGGGTATTTGCTTTTTGTGGATAATCCCAGCGAAATCCATCTAACGATAACATAACTACATAAGGTTTGTCGTTAATATCATGGCTGGAGGACCGGTTATGCCGGCAACTTATAATAAGAATAGAAAAAATAACAGAAAACAGGAGAGTGTAAAACTTTAATTTGTGTACCATAGTGCGTTTTTTTTTAATAGGAAAAAATAAACATTTACAATAATAACAACCCGAATTTTAAATTTCTTATATTTATTCAATTTCTGTATCCCGGTGGGCATTCACAAACAAAATATTACCCACTTTGTCATATCCTATAAACAGCTCTTTTTTATCATGTTTCAGTTGTTCACCGCGAAAACCTATTACGGTGAGACCTGCATCTTCTGAATATTTGTTGATCATCTCTTTATTACTGATTTCCTCTTCCCTTTTAAGGATTTTGATGTTTTTAGTTGAAATAGGCAACCGCCCTTTGTTAATTAACTCAACCAGTTCATGGCGGTTTTTTTCTAATTCATTTCCATCGCATATTTCAAATATTTTTATAGCGCTTTTTTTCCAGTCGGGATGACTCAGGATTACGTAGCTAAACAGGATCATCAGGTTTGCATTTTCATAATCAGACCTTTTGATCCAGATATGGATCCCTTCAGAGAAATTAATGGATTTAAGTACACTTCCAAGTATACATATATCATAATTTCCGGAGCGGCACAATGAATAATTATCAATGATCTGATCAAGATTCTCAGGGTTATTCTTATCAAATTCAAATAGTATTGTATTATTGTCCATACCTGATATACCCGGAAGCTGTATTATTTGAGCAATGGCTGAAGTGAAGGAAGGTGAAATAATAGTATCTATATAAAACTTATTGTTCCGGATATCTGCTTTCTTTATTAATTTTTCCAGTATCTCTTTTGCATTTTGTTGCGCTGCACGGGAATAGTAGTCCTCGATCAGATGTATATAAGTTCCGAAACCATGCTTGTGAGATACCCAGTTTAACAGGCTGAAAGCAGTTTCCCTTTCAAATGAGTCGTGAGAAACACATACCACTGAAGGCCTCCATTTATGTGAACTTTCCAGTTTTCGTGATTTTTGCAGGTAAACCTGAAGACTTTGGCTAATCTGAAAGAATGTGCTTAGAAAAATGGATTCCAGACCTTCACGGTCTTTGTGATAGTTCTTTATTAAATGATAAATTACAATCATCAGCCCAATAGCCAAAATGGAGTAAATCGTACTTATTTTGAACATTATTAACAAACTCATGATAAAGCCAATCAGGGAAATATACCATCTTGAACGAAATACCGGACGGTATGAGGGATCAGCTCCAAAATGATAAAGAAAAGAAATAAGACAGAGCGTCCCGTACGTAACCATGAAAAACATTGTGATGATCTTCGCAACGCTATTTACATCACCAAGGGCAACAAATACAAATGCTAAAACACAGGTGATCAAGGTTCCGTTAAGTGGTTCATTTGTTTCTCCCTTTCCTTTGGCAACAAAACTATTGAACTTGTCTGACGGGAATGACTTATCTGCTCCAAGGGCTTGTATTTTGCGTGGTGCAGCCAAAATTGCTCCAAGAGCAGATGAGAATGTAGATGCTGCCAGACCCAGGGGGATTACTATTCCTCCTGCAATTGCAATTTTGCTCATTATTAACTGGTTATTTACCAGATCTTCAGAACTTGCAGATACACTCAGTTTCCAGGTAATAAATAGATATACGACCATCCCTAAAACGGTGGCAGTAATAGTTCCGAGGGGTATTGATTTTCCGGGGTTCTTCAGGTCTCCTGATAGTCCGACACCTGCAGATAAACCGGTGAATGCAGGGAAGAGGATAGCAAATACAATGAAGAACTGATCCATGTTCTTAAACGCACCGGAAGGAAAGCCGCGCGAGGCTGATTCATTGAATTCGGTTGAACCAAGGAAAAACAAAGCGATTGAAAGAAATAATACTCCTACAACAACATAGAGTACTTTCATACCTACTTTGGCACCACGTTTAAGGATAACCGCGGAAAGCAAAGCCATAGCAGGCAGACTGATCGCCTGTCGTGGTAATTCAAAATCAAAAGTTTCTTTTATCCAAATGAACAGGGGTGTAAATGCTTCAGTGAAAGCAATTACATAAAATGCGACACTAATGGCTTGCGAAAGGTAAAGTGCAAAACCGATTGTAGCACCAATATTCAGCCCGAATGAACGACTAATGATGAAATATTCACCACCACCTTCAACCCGCCGGTTTGTAGCTATCTCTGAAATAGCCATAGCCGTGGGGATAGTTACCAAATGTGCAAGAATAATGATCAGGATAGTCCCGTATGGTCCTATTGTTCCAACAGAAAATCCAAACCGCAGGAATAGAATGGCGCCCAGAATTGTAGCTATGCTTGTAAAAAATACCGGAGCGGTTCCGAATGACTTTTTGTTCTGTTGCATCAAAATTAACAAGTAAACAGTTAAATCCGGGTTTAAAGGTAGTATTTTTAATTAATGAAAATATTTTGTTTATGTTTTTTTGAATGTAATATGTAACCTGTACCTTGCACCCTGAAACCTCTTGGAAGGATGAAGTATGAATGGTGAATTCGAACCGGGATTTTAATGATTGTTTTGCAGAATATTTGTTGCTTAATGATGAATAAATAATTTTCAGATAAAAATTTTTCATTTTATCAGTCTGTTAAATTTTTTCTTATTTTTGTAAGCCCAAAATAGAAAGGATGAAGAAGAGTGGTGAAGGATTGCCCAGGTGGCAGGGCCGACCGTTAAGAAATTGTCCTGTGGACAATTTTAGGGAGGAGCCAGATTGCAGGGGAGGCAATTCCGACATCTGGGATGAATTTGAAAAGTGTCAAGTGAATGATTGGTCACTAAAATGTTCTTTATTATTATATTTTTTTTATTGCCCAGATGGCGGAATTGGTAGACGCGCTAGTTTCAGGGACTAGTTTTCTTCGGAAAGTGCAGGTTCGATTCCTGTTCTGGGCACAGTAGGAAAGGGGATTTATTCCCCATTCCACTTTGTTAAGATGTTCTTTTAACTATTGCAAAATATTTTTGCCCAGGTGGCAGGGCCGACCGTTAATAAATTGTCCGGTGGACAATTTTAGGGAGGAGCCAGGTTGCAGGGTGGGCAATTCCGACACCTGGGATGAACTTAAAAAGTGTTAGGTGAAGAAATTGGTTGCTAAAATGTTCTTAGAATTCTTGTAAATAATTTTTGCCCAGGTGGCGGAATTGGTAGACGCGCCAGGTTGAGGGCCTGGTGACCGATTTTGGTTGTGCAAGTTCGATTCTTGTCCTGGGCACAGAAAAAAGCCGCAGATTCTGCGGCTTTTTTTAGTTATAAGTTAATAAGTTAAAAGTTAAATCTTTACTATGCTTGCACAGAAGTCTTCGCTCTTCGGCTCCTTACTTCTTACTTCCTACTTCTTACTTCTTCACTCTCCGTTCCAGCCAGATAATTATCTGAAACATTATGTCCCGCTGGCTGTTACCGAACTTATATACAGGGGGTTCCCGGTTGAAAGCTTTAACCAGCCATTTGTACCTGGTCATAATTTTGGTGCCTGGTTTGATATACTTTATGGAGGTGAAGATATTCATGGTCACTGGGTTTCTTTTAACGCAATATTTACCACTGCACATACAGATTTCTCCCTCAGGATCAGAAAGAGTATTTAGGTTTTTATTGTTATTTTTAGTATTTTTATGCTTTAGAACAGTAAATATCAGGTATGAAGAACTTGATTTCGGGGATATTGGTACTATTGCTTACTATCGGAATAAGCATTTCCGTGTACGGACAATGTGTTCCTGATACTGCCAATTGTAAGGATATTGATGAACCGGGGCAGGTATGTCCTGATACATTACCTGTCGCAGTGCTGAATACATGGTATGAGCAGGTTATTACCATTATCCCTCCTTATGAATATAATCTTGGTGCGGGCGTTATTTCTATACATAAGATTGTTCTGGATAGTGTTACCAACCTGCCACCGGGATTATCGTATGAACCAAATGCAACCGAATTGTTTCCGGATTGTGCTTACTGTGTTTTGATCTCGGGTACCCCGACTGAGTTGGATACATTTTTTCTGAAGATATGTGTAACCCCTTTTGCTGTATTAATGGGAACTGTTGTTGAGTTCCCTCAGACGGTAAATGATACATCCTTATTTATTATAGTGCAGAGCACTACCGGATTGCCTGTTATGAGTACTGACCAGGTAACGTTATTGCCTGTTAAACCAAACCCGTTTACCATGTCATCCAGGATTGGACTTACTTCTGACAGGTTTGGGGTGGGTGAACTTCACGTGTTCTATATTACCGGTCAGATGGCATACCACGAGGAAAAATGGATACAACCCGGGGAAAACTATTTTGATTTCAGGGGTGAAACACTGAGGAAAGGAATATACCTGTACAAGGTCAGTTTTATGGGAAAAAGCTTTACCAGCCGTGTTGTGAAGATGTAAACGAAGAGCAGAGAGCAAAGAGCAAGCAAGTAAACTTATAACATTTAACTTTTAACTCCTTTAAAAATCCCACGATAATTGCAATGAGAAATTTCGTGGAGGTCCGATATTGCCCGGACGGATGATATACTCTTTATTTAACAGGTTTTTTGCATGGATAGTAAGTTCTCCCCGGCGACTGATCTTATAACCAACCCTGGCATTCACAATCCAGTAAGCTTTCTGATGATCTTTCCAGTACTCCGGGAACCCGGGCAGGATCATATTTCCAACCAGTGGATCAATAAAAATTTCATCAATACGTTTAGTTTTACTCCGAAAAATTATTGTTGTTCCTAACCTTATTTTTTTCCGGCTAAATTCGAGATTCGTTTTAAAAGAATGCTTGAACCTGTATTTAAGCAGGTTAAGTGTATCAGGATTGCCAGGGGGTATTGTAAGGTCGATAGGATTCAGGTATGTATATCCAATCTGTCCGTGAGTTTTCAGAAATCCTGATTGTCCTTCGGCAGTAAGGCTGATCTCAAAACCGGTAATTTTTGCTTTTCCCGTATTAAGCGCCTTGAAGCCTACATGCTCAAAGGTGGGGACATCAACGGTATCCGGAGGATAGACACCGAAAGTAAATTCAATCATATCTTTATACCCGGTTTGGAATAGAGACAGGTCCAGAAATCCTTTAAAATCTGAAATTGCAAATCCCTGTTTTACACCAATTTCGGTATTCCATCCGGTTTCGGGGTTCAGGTATGGGTTTGGGAATATATTAAGGGCTCCGACTTGTGTGCCTGTAAATTTTTCAGCTACAGAGGGATACCGGTAGCCCTGGCCTAAGGAGAAGCGAAGAAAAGTAGCTTTGGCTGCCCGGTAATTCATGCCGGTTCTAAACACTACCGGTGAGGAAGCTGATTCATTATCCAAACGGTTTATTTCCCATCTCAATCCTGCAGTCCACGTAAATTTATCCCCGATTTTGCTATTAAGCTGTGAGAAAATTGCTGCATTGTTACTATAATGATCTCCATATAATCGACCATTTATTAAGCTGTATGAACCGGTTATCCCGGAAACCAGATCAGAATTTTCTCCTATTTTTCTGTGATATTTATATTCAGCATAGAATAACTTTGAGGCATTATTTTTATCGTCTGCCTCTAAAAAAACGTTTCTAAAGAAAAGATACCTTGTTTTTAGTGAATGATGATCACCGGAACCGGTTGTGAAGGAAATGTACGGATCAAGACTGAATCGGGTTCCGAACAGTGTAGAAACTACTTCCGGATTTTGAACATACGCACCGGAATCACTATTCAACCAGAGAAGAAAATCACTTTTATCTGTGTACATCAGATTAG
This sequence comes from Bacteroidota bacterium, assembly GCA_030618105.1. Lineage (GTDB taxonomy): Bacteria > Bacteroidota > Bacteroidia > Bacteroidales > VadinHA17 > JADFUQ01. The sequence continues at coordinate 24,219 of JAUXED010000020.1, forward strand.
AGTTGAGTCCCATGATTAGTCCCGGTATTTTTGAACTTTTTCTTGTCAGATTAAGCGTCATTCGTGTTCGTTGTTCAAATTCATTTTCACGGTATCCCTGGTTGGCAAAATAATTTATGCTTGCAACCACATCAAGCTTTTTAGTTTTTTGGGCATGCGAGATATCAACACCCATATAAATTGGATTATGTTCCCACCATACCATCTCTTCCCTTGCAGGTTTTGTATATAAACCGGTATAAATATTTATACGGGTTTGAGGATTGATACCCGGATATTTTGTGCGGAAATGAATAACACCGTTCAGTGCAGATGAGCCATACAAAACAGAAGAAGCCCCCTTCAATACTTCAACCATGGATACATTTTCAATTGGCAGAAAGCTCCATTTAACATCCATAGCATCTGCTGAAAGGATCGGCAGATCATCGACCAGGACAAGTATCCTGCTTCCCGCACCATAACTGTAACCACTTCCACCCCGGATACTTGCCTGTCCATCCATAACATCAATCCCAGGTATCTGGTTGAGTATAACATCTAAAGAGATAGGATTTGATTCACGTATTAATCTGGGTTTCAATACCTCCATAGATACTGTTATGTCAGAAAGCTTCTGTTCAAACCGGGATGCACTGATTACAATTTCATCAAGAAGCTCGCGTGATGGTTCAAGGAAGACATCTAAAAGTATTGTATCATTATCTGTAATCACTATTTCATGACTGAATTCCCGGTATCCTATAAAATTATATTTTACAATGACTTTTCCGGATGAAAGATCAAGTTGATAGTATCCGTTTATATCAGTAGAAGTGCCTTTGTTTTCTGCGGTAAGTATTGTTGCTCCGGTAAGGGTTTCTCCTGTAATTCTATCATAAACATTTCCATGGATAATTCCCGGTTGCTGACAGGTTGAACTCAAAGTGGATACTGACAGTAACAGCAATAACATGAAATAAATTGCCTTGAGAATAGGGGGACAACTTTGTGATCGGGATCTCCTGATCATGGTTGAGTGAATTTCTAAAAAACGTTAATATAACAAAAAGCGTTGTTATTCAAAGCAGTAAATTTATTTATTTTTCTTTAGTTATTAGTTGATTTTTGTAATATATTTTTGTAAATTTATATATATCGCTATTTTATAAGTAATTGTAAATCAGTATTATATTGTTTTTGCTTACATTTTTAACTAAAAACTATTAGGGTATGGAAAAAAATGTTGGAATATGGCTTGATTCGGAAAAAGCTTACATCATTTCCCTGATTGATGGCAGGGAGAAACTTGAGAGAATTGAATCAAATGTTGAATCGAGGGTAAGATATGAAGGAGAAAAAAAATCATTCTCCCGGATAGGCGGACAGTTGGTTAACCCTCAGAAGAAGAAAACAAAACGAAAGAAACAACAATTACAAAATTATTTCAAAAGTATCCTGAAGAAAACAAATGACGCAGGGAATATCTATATTTTTGGTCCGGCTGAGGCAAAAATCGGGTTAACAAAAGAGTACAAAAAACACAAAAGTTTACAAAATAAGGTGTTAAAGGTGGAAAATTCAGATAATCTAACAGAAAATCAAATGATAGCACAAGTCAGGGAGGTTTTCGCCAAAGCATCCTGAGTAATTGTCATATAATAGTTATATGCTTTTTGACACCAAGCCGGAAGAAGAGGTGAGAGATGAGAGATGAGGAGAATGTCCCGTCCTGAAAAATGTCTACACAATACTTATTAAAAATGTTAAAAGACAACAGGACAATTAAGAAGTACAGCGAAAGTTTTAAGCTAAAAGTTCTTTCGGAGATTGAATCAGGGAAGTATACCAAGACAGAAGTATGTAAATTGTATGGCATTGGATACGGCAGTCTTTATAAATGGATTAAGAAATTTGATAAATTTGCTTTAATGAATAAACAAATCCGTATAGAGACAATGGAAGAAAAAGACAAGATTAAATCCTTAGAAAAAGAGATCGCTAAACTCAAGGAAGCTTTAGTTGATAAGGATCTGAAGCTATTTATAAACGAGTGCTACCTGGATGTAGCAAGGGAGAAATTGGGGTATAAAGATTTGGAAGTATTTAAAAAAAAACTAGAAGAGCAAC